>CAYRLD010000400.1:0-2525 GCA_964424925.1 uncultured Planctomycetales bacterium | reverse complement strand
TAAGAAGCGTGTCAGATTGGGAAATTTTCTGCGAGGAAAACGGGGGGATGTGCGTACAGGGGGATGAGCAACAAAGAGAAAAACGATCAGGAATTCAATGAGGAGAAGAAACCATGAATATAAAGAAAGCGGGAATCCACTCTCTCGGCGCGGTCGCTTTTTTACTGGCGGTGGGTGTACCTGCCCTCGTGGTCGGGAACCGGTCCCATTCGGAGGACCCGACCTCTGTCTCCTCGCCGAAAACCCAAAAGAATACGAGTTCCACCCTCTCCCACGAAGAGCTCCATTCGCCCGACGGGGACGTGACTCATCGTGCCGTCGATACGAGTCTCCCGGAAAACATCGACAAGGTTGCCGGTTCTTTCGATTCGCTGGAACTGCTTCTCGGGCCTCTTTCGGATCGCCTTTCCTCCATTTTGTCAGAGGTGGATTGGAAAAAAATCGGTGAAATGGAATGGCAAAGGTACCTTGCTAAGAAAGAGGGAAAGCCTTTGGATACCAATCGGAATGGCGAAGGGCTGATCGTCGCATCCCAGTTGATTCAGGCACTCGGGAAGATCCAGAAGGAATTCAACCTTCCGGATCAGGGTGAGGCGGTCAATCTGTTCCGCCTGATGATGTTGCCTTCCTTTCTCGAAGCCGGAGGCGTTCCTGCTGGAGATGCCGGGAAACTGGCCCGGATGGGGGAATTGTACCGGGAACATGTCGGGGTTGATGCCTTCCAGGAGGCGGGCGTAGAGAACCCGGACCGGTTGCACCTGGAAAGGATGCTGGAAAGGCAGGAAGGGATGCGGCAGGTCCAGAAAGAGATCAACCTTCTGTTTCCAGCGGAAAATTACGATCTTCTTGCCGGATCTTCGCTTTTCAACCGTGACCAGCGGTGGGGGGCGAAGAAGGTGAAGAGCCCGGAACATTTGGCCAGGAAGTGGATGCGCGCCTTTCGGTTGGACGATGCAAGTGAAGTCCAGGTTGAACAGGTCGCCCGGGAATACTTTCAGAATACATCCGGAAACCAGGTTTATCAGGAGGAGGATAAGGGCAGTCGCAACTCCCGGCAGGTTCGGGCCCAGGTGAAAGCCTTGGAGGCGATTCTGGACAGGGTTCCTGTAACGGAGGAACAGCGGGATCGAATACTCAAATCAAGGAGGGTTTACTTTCACAATAACGATGCGTAAAGGAATTTTTCGGTCATTTGCATGAGGAGATAAAGATGGAAAAGATAAAGAATGATAAACAGGGGTTGCTTGGACGGAGGCTTCGGAAGTCGCTTTTAGGGCTATTTGGCCTCTTCATTGTGATTCTGGCAATGTCGTCGACGACATCCGTCGAAGCGCAAAACTCTTTCACCGGTCCAACCCTGGGTGCCGAGGACCATTCCGGTCATGATTGCAATAACATCAGAGTTACTGCGACCGGCTTCCCCAAAGCCAAGAACAAGGGTGGTGATACATATAACGTGTTAATCCAGAAACAGCCTGATGGAGATTGGGTGTATCTCGGTGCAATCAAAATCGATAAAGATGGATTTGGCTTTGCCGACCATGCTCCCATCAGTGGTGAGGGCGACTATAAAGTCAAGGTGATCCTCCCCGCGTCCACCAGTGGAGGAAGTGAAGAGGGTGATCCCAATGAGATCATGTCCGGGACTTTTACCTATATTCCGGATGCCGAGGAAGATGGCGACGACGATGGCGACGACGATGGCGACGACGATGATGATGACGAGGATGACGATGATGATGACGATGAGAGTTCGGAACAGGTCGATGAAATCATTAAACTTCTCGCTTTGGCAGAGGCGGATCCAATGATAGCGGTCTGGCTTCGTGTACTTGAATTTATTGGGAGCCATTCTGACTAGCCCGAAGAAGAGTGGACATAACAAAACAAACACGAAACAAGGTTGATAGGAGTCAATTCAACGGCACCATCCTTCACCCGCCCCCACTCCTCGGGGGCGGGTGGGTCTTTTTTTGCCCTTAGAAGCCTCTTTTAGCCCATTTAGAGGGGTTTTAACCCGTGTCAAATTGGGAATTTTCCGCGAGGAAAACGGGGGGAAGTGCGTACAGGTATGGAGACAAGTGATAAGGAGATATGAAGATGAAAAATATGAGTGCGATGAATCGGCGGGAGATGATGAATGTGGGTGCAGGCTTCTCAACCCCCGAATTTGGATGCGGAACAGCTTACTTGCGTTGGTGGTTCGGTCCTAAGGAAGAAGGGGAGTTGGGGGGACTTATCTGTGGAACAAATTATCAGACGAATTCGGCGAGAAGCGAATAAAGAGTAAAAGTGTAAAAAAATAATCGTGTTTTTGATCTCAAGTAAACAGGAGGTTTTATGATAATGACTCAGATTACGATATTAGTTGGTTTTCTTTCCGGAACAATTTCGCCCAATATGTTTCCTGGAGATCCTCCTCCGCCAGAAAAGATTCACGTCAAATGTGGACACCCAGTGAGTTACGACCCACTGAAGTTTCTTGGTGAAAAGATAAATGAGGAATATGAGCCACGTCCGTATAA
>CAYRLD010000399.1:0-2542 GCA_964424925.1 uncultured Planctomycetales bacterium | reverse complement strand
CGGCCGGGTCTCTCGGGGCGAACCAAGACCTGGTGATCGTCAACGACTTCCCGCCCGCCGCTCCAACAGAGTTGGCGCAGTTTCAGATAGACGGCGTAACCGCAATAGTGGCAGGGGGGATTTCTACTCAGTCTGGTGTGCATTTCCGGGGAAGTGTGGTCGATCCGACTGCGGCTCAGTTGCTGAAGATCGAGATCGAAGTTCAACCTCTTGGAACCCCTTTTGTCGGAACCCCCACTTCCAAGAGTGCTTTTGTCCTGAATGGTTCTATGGCGGATGTTTTGGAATTCTCGCTTGCGAATGCACTCTTCCATTGGCAAGCACGCTCTGTGGACGACTTGGGGCTTACATCAGATTGGGTCTCCTTTGGAAACAATGAGGAAACCCATCCGGACCTTATTATAGAAGTCACCCCCTCCAACGCTTCTCCTGATGTTCCTCAGGCAGAGGGGCAGTTTCAGAGCAACGGGATCCACCCAATTCCGACGGCAGGGGAGATCGGTGAAAGTGCGCTTCTTTTCAAAGGAAAGGTAAGTGACCCAGATGGGGACGTGGTCCGATTGGAGATTGAGGTCTCCTCAGTTGGGATGGGATTCTCCAATACGCCCACCTTTCTGGGAGAGTTTGTTCCGAGTGGAACAGATACAGAAGTTCTCGCTACTCCTCTTTTAGAAGGGGCCGGGGTGTGGCAATACCGAACGAGAGATGCAGGGGGAGCTGTGTCTGCTTGGAGTTCCTATGGTTCGAATGATGACCTTCTCGATGCGGATTTCATCGTGTCTCTTTCCACCAATTCCGCGCCCCGTTTTCCGAGTGACCTTTCGCAACATGCGGATTCTTATGGATCGGCACAACCGGTAAGTTCGTTCGTGGATGAAGGGAATCTTGTCTTCAAGGGAGTTGTGAAAGACCCCAATCCATTCCAACTCATCTCTCTTGAGATTGAAATTAAACCTCTCGGAACTGACTTTACCGGAACGCCGACCTCTTCGGGAAAATGGCTCCCTTCTGGAAGTGTGGCGATCATTTCGATCGAGGGATTAGGAACGGACTATTATCACTGGCAAGCTCGAACCCGGGATATCGGCGGGGCGACCTCGTCCTGGGTTTCTTTTGGGGCGAATTCAGAAATGACGTCCGATTTCGCGGTCGATACGGCGCTCAACCTTGCTCCGGATATGCCGACCCTCGTCGGGTTATTTATGAGTGATGGGGAGACCTCCATCGGTACGGGAGCTGTGATCGTAGAAAGTCAGGTGACCATTAAGGCGATTTCAGTTAATCCCGATCAGGATTCTTGGAAGGTACAGGTTGAATTGGTTGGTGGTGCGGTTGCTTTTGACGAAATACTCTTGGTTGAGAGTGAGCCCATCCTTTCAGGGGAAGAGGGCTCTCTTACCATTTCGGGTCTTCGAGATGGCCCCTGGCATTGGCGAGCGCGTTCTATAGATGAATCGGGGGCGGCTTCCGATTGGGTTGAGGCGGGCGGAAATCCCGACTTCATCGTCGGGGCCTCAGGAAACCAACTTCCATCCCTCACGGGTCTCGACCAGTTCCGTGCAGACGGGGTCACCTTCCTCCCCATGGGAGGAGAGACGAATGAGTCTGTCGTTCTCTTCAAGGCCGTTACAGAAAGCGGTGATCTTGGGCAGTTATCTCGTATCCATATAGAGGTACGAGAAGAGAGTGAGCCCTTTACGAATATACCGACCGCTTCGAGTGATTGGGCTCTTTCTGGAACGGAAGTAGAGGTCGTTAGCGGTTCCTTTGAGACCGGAAAATCGTACCACTGGCAGGCGTGGGCAGAGGATTTTAATCGTGCTCTTTCAACACCGATTGAGTTCGGGGGTACGCCTGACTTTGTCAAAGTCCTAAACTCTCCTGCAATGACTCCTCTTTCTCCTCAGCAGTATCAGATGAATGGAGCCATTATTCCTGTCGGCGGGACAACCGCTTCACAGGGAGTGATTTTGAAGGCCTTGGCGGAAGATCCGGAAGGGGATCTCGTTCGGTTCCAGGTGGAGATCCAACCTCTTGGAAATGACTTTGCGGGAGTGCCTTCGATAACCTCGGAAGCGGTTATGAGTGGGATGGAAGCCGAAGTGGTTATTCCATTCCTGTTCGATAATTCCAGCTATCATTGGAGGCTTCGTGTTGTCGATTCGAGCGGATCCGCTTCGTACTGGTCCGCTTTTGGGAACAATGCGGAAGCGGATGCTGATTTTATTACCAATAAGAATTATTACGTCGCGCCTTATGTGCAAAGCAAGGGAGGTAGCGGGGGTGGTTGTTTTGGGAGTACGGTTTCACAGAAGGGAAGTTCCTTAATCTGGGGTCTCGCTCTCTTGGGTATTCTTCTCTTTGGTGTGGGAATTCGCACAAGGGTATAGAGAATTTTCTCCAAAAGGAAACACCTTCCGAGGATTACGGTCTTCGGAGGGTGTTTTTTTATTTCCCCGCGCTCTATAGAGATTGGAAGATCGTTGTCTAAATTTATCACACCGAGACGAGAGGTAGACGGGGAAATAGGCGGGTGTCTGGG
>CAYRLD010000398.1:0-2542 GCA_964424925.1 uncultured Planctomycetales bacterium | reverse complement strand
CCCCCCTACTGAATTGCTTTGGTGGGGCAGGCCCCCCCCTACTGAATTGCTTTGGTGGGGCAGGCCCCACCCTACTGATGGACGTTTGACATAGGAGAAAAAAATGAACAATCGAATTTGTGACAGGTTGGGGATTGAATTTCCCCTTTTCGCCTACGATTTCCGCATCATTCTTGACGTCGCGCTCCCATTTGTCGGCACGGATTCCCATGAGGTCGATCTCCCCACGGCGCAGGGAGGCGATCGCCGCGGTCTCATCCTTAATGATTTTGATTCGAATTCTTTTGATGTTGGGCATGTCTCCCCAGAAATCATCGTTTCGGACGAGGACAATCTCGTTTCCTTTGTCCCAGTTTTCGAGTTTGAAGGGGCCGCAGCCGACGACCTGGTCGATTCCGTTCCAATCCTGCGGTTCATCCAGTTCCTCAATAATATGCAAGGGTGCGATCGGAATCCCCGGAAGGCTGTACTTGGCGAAGTAATACTTGTCCTTGAACTTGAATTTGATGGTGTAGTCATCCTCTACGATGACTTCATCAATCTTTTCATAGTAGGAGCGCATTCGTGTCGCATCGACCTTGTCGTTCATCATAATTTCGAAGGAGGCCTTGATGTCGTGGGCGGTAACTTCTTCTCCGTCATGCCATTTGCATCCTTCGCGCAGTTTGATCGTCCAGGTTAATTTATCTTCTGAAATATCAGGGTAGCTGGCGGCGAGTTCCGGCTTGAGCGGGCCTTCCGGTCTCGGTTCGATTTTGCCGGCCGCTACATCTCGCAGATATTGTTTGTCTTCTACATATAGGTATGCGTTTGTGTATTCGAGAATGATCCCTCCGTACACGTCCCGGTAGGTGATCGGGTTGAGGGTGGGAGGTTCCGTCGCAAAGCGCAGGACGAGCGTTGCATCCCCCGGTTCCGTTGGTCGTTCCTGTGTTTCAGGGTCCGCACTTACGGGAAGTAGGGTAAGAATGGTTGCCAGGGCGAAAACGGCCAAGCTGCGCATGAGTCCTCCTGCGGTATTTACCAGTTGATTTCGTTCGGTTTGGGACAAGCCGGATCGTTATATCCCGCCTTCCCGCCGGGTGTCAAATCCTTTTATAAAACGACAGATCCACTTTGTTGGCAGTGAAAAAAGGGGCCTTTTCTGGCCAGCTTGACGGCCCCTGACCCATTTGGTAGGGTCAGAAACCGTTTTTCACTTCCCTGAGGGCTGATGCCGAAAATCATTGTACAACGTGGTGACGATGTTCGTGAGATCGATCTCGCCAAGGATACGTTCAGTATCGGGCGAACTCCCGAGAATGATCTTGAACTGAAGGATTCTCTCATTTCCCGGCGCCATTCCTCTATTGTACGTCGTGGGGAAGAGTTCCATGTGTACGATCTGGGTAGTTCCAACGGTACCTACGTTAATCAGGAAAAGATTGAAGTCCGGGTTTTGAAAGACGGGGATCAGGTCCGGATCGGCGAAACTTTGATCACCTTCCGGGATGAGAATAATCCGAGGGAAGAGGTCCTCCCGAAGCCGTTTTCTCCCCCGACTCCGGCTTCGCCTTTAGGCGGGCTTAACGAACCAACGATGCGGGTTCAACATGTGAGTGAAATCGCGGAAAGTTTTCAACTCGACTTTACAGAAGCCCTCGAGAAGGGGATGTCGATTGTGGACGCCCGGCCTCAAGTGGAAGAGGGCAAGGCGCAAGAAGAGCGTAACCTTTTCTTCATTCTGTTTCAGGTTTGTAAGGAACTGTCTCAAACATCCACCCTGCAGGAACTCCTTGAGAACTCGATGAAGCTGATTTTCGAGGTCATCAACTGTGAGCGAGGGGTTATTCTTACGCTTAAAGATGGTAAACTCGTTCCCGGCTTCGCGTACCATCGCGAGCGGGGGGTTATACCGGGACGGGAGATGAACACTTCCTCTACGATTCTCAATAAGATCATTCTAGAAAAGGTGGCTGTGGCGACCGATGACGCCCAGCATGACGATCGTTTTGAGCAGGGAATGTCGATCGTTCAATTCAATATTCGTTCTGTGGTTGCGGCTCCGATCTGGGAGCAACAAGGGGTTCTCGGGGCAATCTATCTCGATAATGTTGCCAAGACGCATGCGTTTACCGAGGACGACCAAAGACTTCTCACGGCAATCGCAAATCTGGTTGCTCTTCGGATGAAACAAGAAGAGCTCAACGAAAAGCTCCGCCAGGAAATGGTGGCTCGTGACAACTTGTCGAAGTATCACTCTCCCGACGTGGTCGAGATGATCATGCAGAGAGGGGGAGAGATCGGTCTTGAAGTCGAAGAGAGAGAAGTGACGGTGCTCTTTGCCGATGTTGTCGCCTCCACGAAGTTGGCCGAAGAAAAACGCCCAGAACATATGGCCGCGCTTCTCAATGATTTCTTTGAGATGGCGACCGGGGCGATCTTTACGCACAAAGGGAGTGTGAATAATTTCATTGGTGATGAGGTGATGGCGATCTTCAACGCACCCGTCGATCAGGAAGATCATTCCCTCTCTGCGGTGAAGGTGGCGGAAGAGATTCTA
>CAYRLD010000397.1:0-2550 GCA_964424925.1 uncultured Planctomycetales bacterium | reverse complement strand
ATTGGATTCTTGGGGAATCAACACGAATCACCAGTAAAACTCTCCAAGTCCAATCTACTATTTTGGCCCCGAAAACATTAGAGATCCCGGCCGAGCCTATTGACGAAACAGTACCCCCTTCCCAAGAAGAACTCGACTTTGCCAACCGGTCCCGCCCCCGGCGGGAGGCACGTTTTCGCCGGGTCTTTCTAGAAGACCCATTTCTCACAGGAAAGATGGTAGATTCGGTCTCCCTTCGCCAACTTGATCCGGTAAGCCCTTCAGGAGAGTAGTTAAATCGATTGTTCCCCCGTCCAGTCCCAATTAAATGCGGAGAGAGAAAAGTCGACTTTGTCGATCATGGGATACCTTGTCCCCCTCTTTCTTCTGATGTGCCTCCCTGCGTTCTCACAAGATTTTGAGACCGCGTGGATGGATCGAGTCAGGCAGGAACTTCGCGAGGAAGCTCCCTTATCCCAAAAACCGGTGGTCGCCGAATTCATGGCAGGAGAACTTCTCTACTTCGACACAAATATCTCCCTCAACTGGGCGGTCGTTTCCGCCCAGAAAAGTGATTGGGACCAATCCCTCTCTTATTTAAACCGATCTCTTTCTTTTCGCAGTGATCACGTTTCTTCTCGACGCCTCCGGGCGAGGGTTCAATATATGCGAAAAGATCTCGATTCTGCGTTGGTGGATCTACAAATCCTCAAATCGAGGTTTCCATTAGAAATAGACTGGTTACGGAAGAACTCGCCCGCCCTTGCGAATGAGCCTGCTTTCCGGGAGATCTTTGCTCAACCGAAGTAGGATGAGGTTAGTCGAGGAAGATTTTAGAAGTGGCGAATAAGGTTCCCGCACCGAAGGCGAGAAGAAAGACCCCGTAGAGAGGCCCCTTCCACCAATTGGATCGGTTGAGTCCTGCGAAAGCCGAGATCCAGATGAAGAACCCTCCGGTGATAAAAGCGAAGGCGGGTATTGCTTTGACATAGGAAACCCGGATCGAGGAGACATAATCAAACCGATTCGTCCCTATTAAGAGGAGAAGGCTTCCCACAAAAAGGATCAATCCGAACGTCCCGTTCCAGGATATCTGGAATCCATTGAGAGGGGGGATGCGACGAAGGATGGGTAGAAGGGCGGCCCCACTCGCCATGAAAACGATCCAAACAAGGGCAAAGAACATCCACAGAAATGTGGTCCGTTTCTCTTTGTCGAGGGTGAGTTCTTCTCGGCTGCGGTTCACCAACCAAAGGGCGCGTGTGATTTGAAAGAGCGAGAAGTTGTGCTGGTCGATGACTTTCTGTTTCTGGTCTTCATTCTCGGTAGCGGAGATCTCTCTTATATATTGATCGAGCCCGAGGGTCGCGACAATGTCTTTTGAGGCTTTCCACATCGCCCGATCCGATTCGTCCTCAAATTCTTCTTCCGCGTGCTCAAATACGACAGAGAGAAAGCTGATCTCCTCCTGTTCCCAGTCGGAAAAAATGGCGGCTGTATTGAAGAGGGGGAGGAAGAAGGCAGCTAGGAACAGGATTCCTCCGAGAGAAGAGAGGATTCCGCTGACCCCGATGCGTCGCTTTTGGGGGATTTCGGTCAGCTCAATTTCTGGTTCGGAATCATCCATTTTATTCTCCTGTCGGGGTTTTCATCTTACGATGAAGGGGAGTTCGATTCCTGCATAATCGCCGCCGAAAGGAGATATTTTCATGCCGCTCATTTCCCCCTTGCCCCCGGATGCCGATGCGGAGGTGAAAGAGCTTTCGGAATTCTTCGAAGAGACTCTCGGGTTTTGTCCCAACAGCGTTCTTACGATGCAGAGGCGCCCTGCGATCGCTCGGGCATTCATTGGCCTCAACAAAGCGGTGATGGAGAACCAGGGTCGGGTGACGAGCGGGCTGAAGCGAATGATCGCATTCATGGCTTCGGTGACCGCGGGGTGCCGCTACTGAATGGCGCATGCGATTCGTGCCGCGGAGCGGTATGGAGAGTCTGAGGAAAAGATGAAAGCGGTTCTGCAATATCGAACGAGTGATCTCTTTTCAGAGGGGGAGAGGGTTGCACTCGACTTTGCGGTAGCCGCGGCGAGTACGCCGAACCAGGTTTCGGCCGAGATCTCCGCGAAACTGGGGGAGCATTGGGACGACGGCGAAGTGGTGGAGATTCTCGGGGTGATCTCTCTCTTCGGCTATCTCAACCGGTGGAACGACAGCATGGGAACGGTCTTAGAAGCCCCTGCGGTCGAATCGGGAGAATCATTCATCGAACCGGGGAAATGGGACCCGGGAAAACATGTTTGAATGGGAAAAGATCGGCGACTTGGTATGATTTTGTCCGAAAGGAGACTTCATTGATGAGATGGTTCTGTCTATCGGCAATGATTTTGGCACTTGGATGTAATGGGAAAGAGGATTCTGGGAAGCCAAAAGCTCAGGAAGAAGTGACCACTCCGAGTGGTCTAAAATATATCGACCTGAAGGTTGGGGAGGGCGTGAGTCCACAACAGGGACAGATTGTGGAAGTGCACTATACCGGTTGGCTGACCGATGGAACGAAGTTCGACAGTTCGAT
>CAYRLD010000396.1:0-2559 GCA_964424925.1 uncultured Planctomycetales bacterium | reverse complement strand
TGTGATTGTCGACTATCAGAACGGAAGACCTGTTTGTAATCCGCGTTATATATGCCACTCACCCCAAGAACGGCTTTATCAATATGGCCGTTGGGTAGAAGGGATTTTCCCCCGTCTGGGGCTCACTCCAGAAGAGGGATCCCAGGTAGCCGCCTTCGACCGAAAGATGACCTGGTATCGAAACTTTCGAGATTCCGAAGGGAAATCCGCATTCACGATCCCCATTGAAAAATGTAGCCGAGACGCACAGATTCTCGAACTCGATACGATCTCTATGAAAACCTATCTGGACCGTAACGGCTGGACCTCTCCCCGACTCCGGTGGTTTGTCGATTACTGTTGCCGGGATGATTATGGCTGTACATTGGAAAACACATCGGCATGGGCGGGCATCCACTATTTCAGCAGTCGCGAAGTTGCCGACCCAGAAGTGCTTACTTGGCCGGAAGGGAATGGATGGATCGTAAAAGGAATTCGAAAACGAATCGGAGGACAGATCCGAACCCGTTCCCTGGTGCATCGAATCAAAGCCGAAGGGGATTTCGTTCATGTCGATTTCATTGATGCACGCTCTGAAAAATCGATCCGATATCGGGCCCGGCATGTGGTCTTTGCCCTGCCTCGCTTCGTCGCACGATATGTCATGCCCGAAGTCCCGCTTCCCGGATCAAAACAGTTTACGTACGCCCCATGGATGGTAGCGAATCTAACCGTCGATAAACTTCCCGACGAAAGTCACTGGGATAATGTTCTCTTTGGTAGTCATTCTCTCGGATATGTGACCTCGACCCACCAGAACCTGAGGATGGCGGGAGGGCAGAGCATCCTAACTTATTATCAACCAATCTCCGACCGCAGCCCCAGAGAAGGTCGAAAGCTCATGTCCGACCGTTCCTGGGAAAACTGGAGAGATCGGATCATGCTCGACCTTCATCGAGCACACCCCGATATCCACGATGTCGTTTCCAACATAGATGTCATGCTTCTGGGACATGCCATGATTCGCCCGACACCCGGATTTATTTGGGGAAAGGATCGTACGGCATCCGGAACGGGATACAACAATATCCGGCTTGCGCATTCGGATATGAGTGGAATTTCGATTTTTGAAGAGGCTCAATACCACGGAATCCGCGCGGCGGAAGAGATCATGAACGACCGAGGAATCCCTTTTTCAAGCTCGCTTGGATAAAGAATGAAATGGATTGCGTCCCCACGCTTTGATCTTGGACTCATTTTTGGTCCGGCGGTTCTGGCCGTCTTACTCGTTCTTATGGTCCCCGCATTCCAACAACCGGGGCTCCCCCTGTTGGGATGGCTACTCTTCGTCGTGTTTATCGATGTTGCTCACGTATACGCATCCCTCTACCGAACCTATCTCGATCCGGAGGAATTTGATCGAAGACGAGCCCTCTATATTTTTGTTCCTCTCGCTTGCTGGTTATGCGGAGTCATTCTCTATTCCATGGGGGAACTGCTCTTCTGGAGAGTCCTGGCATACGTTGCGGTATGGCACTTCGTCCGGCAACAGTTTGGATTTGTAATGCTCTATCGGCATCGCTGTGGCGAAGGAAGAGGGGGCGATGCGTGGATCGACAAAGTGGCTATTTATGCAACGATGCTCTACCCCCTGATCTACTGGCATGCCACACCCGGGAGAGAATTCAACTGGTTTATGGAGGGGGATTTTCTTCTCCTTCCCGCATGGACCAAAACGGCCGGAAATATCCTGTATACAGGAGCTCTGGCTCTCTTTCTCGCCCGGCAGGTACAGGTATTTGCCTTATATAAAAGGATCAATTGGGGCAAGATCGGCATTGTCAGTTCGACCGCAGCGGTCTGGTATGTCGGGATCATCTATCTCAATTCCGATTTTGCTTTTACGATCACCAACGTTGTGGCTCATGGAATTCCCTACATGGCTCTGGTTTGGCTGTACGGACGGCGGAAATGGGAAAAGAGCCCTGGATGGCGGAATTGGATCCATCGCCCCTTCGCGGCGTTCTTTTTCGTGGGGGCCCTCCTGGGACTCGCCTATGTAGAAGAAGGGCTCTGGGATCTATTCGTCTGGCAAGAACACGCCGTGGCCTTCGGAGGTCTCGCCCTTTCGAGCCCCCTTTCGGAAAGTCTCCTTCCCATCATTGTGCCCTTTCTCATGTTGCCGCAAGTCACGCACTATCTTCTGGATGCGTGGATATGGAAGTTTGGGGATCAGAATCCGGGATTGAAAGACTACCTTTTTCAGACTCCCCCAGAGAAGGAAGGCTCCCTAGAGGAAACAGAGGCCATCCCCGCCCGAATCTGGAAAACCTGAAGATCACCAATTTTCATCCGTAACGAACCTTCCCTTGGGAGAATTGAAATCCTTTTCTTGATCCGCAAGTGCATAGAAAGAATATGTGTTCCCCCAATTTCTGATTTGTATACTGTACGCAACCGAACGAACCAACCCCCTTTATGAAACGAATAGGAGCCGCAGATGAAATTCACCCTCATGCTTACCGCCCTTCTTTCTCTCTCTCTTTTCGCATGTGGAGAAAAGACCGAGACCGAACCAGA
>CAYRLD010000395.1:0-2567 GCA_964424925.1 uncultured Planctomycetales bacterium | reverse complement strand
AGCGTGGCGTTCAATTCGACGAGTCGTGAAGATGAGATCTCCGGCGAATGCTCAATGAAGGGACAGAGGCTCTTTCCCAACCAATTACGAATGTCATGACCCGCAAACCGATATCGATCCCGCCGGATCATCTTGCCGAAGAAGCCCTTCGCTTCCTGCGTGAGAAAAAGATAGATGAACTTCCGGTCGTTTCCCCCGATGGCAAACCGATCGGAATGCTTGATGTACAGGACCTTCTCGATGTGGAAATGGTGTAGCCCACTCCTGCTCCAGATTCTCTTTGGCGTCTCCTCCGGCCTCCCGCAGGAGGAGGACCCTGAAAAACGAATTCGTATTCAGGATCCGATTCGAAACTGGAGTGCTCGAATTTTTGAAAAGAACGACAAAGGCGAACATGTACTGGTGGGAGAACTCTTTGGAGAAGAGGCTCGCCCGCTCGATAAGGATAAAAGTCGATTTCACATCAATCAGATCAGGGCCATTTATCACACCCAACCGAAAAAAACGGGAGAGAAGAGTCAAAAACTGAACTTAACCGCCCCCGAAGCAGAATATGACCAGACCAATCGAATCATCCATCTCTACAAAAAAGTAGAAAGTCAATCGAAGGATGGGACGCTGCTGCAAACCAAAAATCTCCGGCTCGACCTCTCCCAGCAACGATTCTCCACAGCAGACACGTTCCTCTTTGCCCGCCCCGGAATCACCATCAAAGGAAAAGGGCTCGATGCTGATGACACCCTGGGAACCTTTACGATCCTGGAACATCCAGAAGTGGATGCCACCGGAGAGTCGAGTGGAATCCTTTCTCTCCAAAAAACAGAGCAAAGCGAGCAACATCTCCGCCTCACCTGCCAAGGTCCCATGACCGTCCGGCGCGTCCTCGACAACCAGAGTCAATCCGTTGGAGCGTGGGTACAAGCCACACAAGGAACCTACATTCTTCTTGAGAACCAGAATCAACAAGCCGAGATCTCTTGCGACACAGCAAAAATCTTTCTTCATAAGAACCAAGAAACGGGAAAATTCAACCTGGAGCGGGCCGAACTAGAAGCGATTCCTCACCTCACCGTTCAGCAAGGCTCGAACCATGTTCAAGCCGAGCGGGGCATCATTGAATGGTCGACAAACCGAAGTCACTTCACAGGCAATGTCACCGGCTCCTTTGTTCCCAAAGAAGGAACCAAACCGGTTCAATTCCGGGCACAAGAATTGACCGACCTTGGGGAGAAGATCTACGCGGCCGGAAATGTTGAGCTAGATGGCCTCCTGGAAGATCAGGAAGAGAAAACAATCGCAACATGTGACCGCTTCTCCTGGCACAAAGCGCAGGAAGCGGGAACCCTTTTTGGAAAACCGTGGGTGGTAGTTCAGCGAGGAATGAGCACTCTGCGGGCGGCCCGGATTCTTATCCCAAACCCAAACGCTCTCCTCCTACAAGGGCCCAAGCGGGTACGAATGATACAGGAGAACCAAGGTCAGTCTGAGGTCATCGCCTTTACCGCCAAGGGAGATATCTCCGTCGCTCTCGATTCTCGAAGAATCCGAATGGCAAACCGATGTGCCGTTTTCACCGAAGACTTTCGACTGTCTGCCGATCGGATTGATGTCCAACTCCCGGAAGAAGGAAAAAAAGACCCCCAAATCAGGGCCGCAGGAAATATCCAGATTCGTCGAAAAGAAGATGGAATGGCTCTTTTTGGAGACCAAATGGAGAGTGGCGGAACGGCAGTGACCGTGCGTGGTTGGCCCTATGCAACGCTTCTTCAACAAGATCTTCGTGCCACAATGGAAGAGGTGCGCATCGATCCAGAAACAGAAGCGTTAGAAGGGTTTCGAGGCAGCGCCCCAATCCGCATTCGCCTTACGGAAAAAGAGTAGCGGGTATCCTACCAGAGAGACCTTACTTATTCCGACGTAGTTTTGAGAGAAGTCTCTGAATCTCCAAGTGAACCTTCTTCGACTGCCGGACCACCAGAAGGCCATTGGTTAAAGAAAGCGAGACCTTTGGGTTGTCCGTCCAACTCGCCCCCCCGGTATGCGTTTCGAGGATCTCTTCCAGAGGAAGAACCTCCGGATCATCAGGGTCGTCATCACTAAAGGTCACCCCAAGAGAGCTCCCATTCAACTGCAAATCAATCCCCGGAAAATCCTGAATCGGGTAGAGTAAATCCCGAACATCATAGATCTGGAGTTTGACGTCCCGATGAGCCTTCTCTTTGGTGGTAATCAAAATTACGCCCCCCTTCCAAACCCAAGCGACCCCGACAGACTGAACCAGAAGAGAGAGTGCCGACCGAGCCGAGACCGACTTCAGGGAAAGAGAGACCAGAAAATCCCCCCGGGAAGAAAGAAGAGGATCTACGAGAATATTCTGATCCGTAAGGTCTCGAAACGTATCAATGACCTCGAGCAGAGGCGCATCTTGAAACTGCAGAGAAACCTTCTGATTCTTCAGTTTCTCCTTCGCCTCTTCTTGAAAGCCCCCTCCTCCGAGAAGAGAGATCACACAGAACATGATCCAGACCATAGGCTAAAACTCCTGCCAATAACGACGCCACGCCTCC
>CAYRLD010000394.1:0-2571 GCA_964424925.1 uncultured Planctomycetales bacterium | reverse complement strand
GAAGCCAGGCGGAGTGGAGAATCCGGACTACCCCCTGGTCTAGTGCGAGGCATTGACTAAGTTTGGTTGAAAGTCCTGATTCGGTAGGGTGGTCGATCTCTGTAAGAAGAGAATCTCGAATAGATCGGGAATCTTGTAGAGAGGGAGCAAAAAGGCTTAGAGCGAGGCAATAAATCCAGCCCACACGCATTCTCCGGAAGAAAAGGGGGCAGAAAGAGTTTATCCGACTCCGTGGCAGCCCTGGTGACGCTTTACGTTGCGTTCATCGCTGACAGACAATTTCCAAGCGCCTTTCTGACGTCGACGACTAAGGATCTTACGTCCGCCCTTCGTCTTCATTCGCGCCCGAAAGCCGTGTTTGTTCATTCGCCGCCGATTGCGGCTTTTCCACATGAATCCCATAGAATGGTGCTCCTTTGAGCCGGGGAGGATACCGAATACGAGAAGATAAATCAACCGAAAGGGGAAAATTTTAGGCAAAATCAGTCGTCTTTTGCTGTGATCGATCCGTCTCCATCTGCCGTTGGGAGTGGTTTTACGCTCGGGTAGGTCTCTTTCATGGGACTTTGATAGAGGTCACTGAAGAGGTTTCTCATGTATTTTTCAAGAGTGACGATCGTTGGCCCATACCCTTTATGGTACATGAAATATTCGAGGTCATACCCCATTTTCCCAGCATCCTGATACCGTTTGTCCAGAGAACGTTCGAGCGCCTTCATCAAGATTTTCTGAACCGGTTCAGGAACATCTGGGTTCAAATTTCGTGGTTCGGGAATGATTTTTCGAGCAACGTTGTCAAGAATGATGGTGGTATCTTCGGTTGACCCGAATACCGGTTCCCCGGTTAACAGTTCGTAACTGACAAGCCCAAGGGAGAAGATGTCGCTGCGGCGATCGGTCGGAAGGTATTGCGCCTGTTCGGGGGACATGTATTGCGCTTTTCCCATAAGGACCTGTCCTTCCTGGTCCTTCATTAAGTTTCGCGCCTTTGCGATTCCGAAGTCGGTGATTTTGACCTCTCCTTCGGCGGAAATGATCAAGTTTTTGGGAGATACGTCCCGGTGAACGACGCTTAGAGAGTTTCCGAAGGCATCTTTTTTGGAGTGGGCGTATTCCAGACCGCGACAGATCCGGGAGAGAATAAAGACACCCAGTTCAACAGGAACCTTGATTCCGAGTTCTAGATGACGGTTCATGAATTGCTGGAGGTTGACGCCATTGACATACTCCATGGCGATGTAAAATGCTTTTCCCCATTTTCCCAGTTTATAGATCTGGACGATGTTTTGATGAACAAGGTTGGCGACGAGCTTTGCTTCTCCAATAAAGAGTTCCACAAAGTCCCGGTCTCCGGTGAATTTCTCACGGATGGTTTTCAACGCAACGATCTTCTCGAACCCTTCTGATCCAGAAATGGTCGCTTCGTATACCGATCCCATTCCTCCATCCGCGATCTTTCGACCAAGTCGGAACTGGAGTGTGTCTGTGAATTCGGCGGTTTCCAACTGTTCTGTCATCAGTCCTCCCGAAGTGATCTTACTGTGGTATTCCGCTCTATTCCAATTGAATTCCACGTCATTTGAGATGAAAAGTTTTGTCGGTTTGGTAGGATTTCACCATGAAACTCGCATTCAGTTCTAACGCGTTCCGGAATTATTCGATCGAAGAGACGATCGGTATTCTTTCCCGCATTGGGTATGACGGAATTGAGATCATGGGCGACCGCCCCCATCTTTGGCCCTCGGATATGAATGCGGAGAGGGTTGGCTCTATCCGTGACTCTCTGCGTGAGAACCGGATGGAGATCTCCAACGTGAATGCGTTCATGATGTGTGGCTATCGGGAGCCTCGAACGGGTCGTCCGGGCACGTTTCATTGGCCCAGTTGGATCGATCGGGATGAGGATCATCGGGAGGCTAGAATTTCTCATACGATCGGTTGTGTGGAATATGGTGCGGCCTTGGGGGCGAAAACGATATCTACCGAACCGGGTGGACCTCTCGGTGATTTTTCCAGAGAGGAAGGGTATCGACTTTTTGCCCGTGGCGTAAAACGGGTTGCAAAGAGAGCGGTCGAACTGGGGGTTCAACTTCTGATTGAGCCGGAGCCCGAGCTTTTGATCGAGCGATCGGGGGAATTTGAAGAGTTTTTCCGGGACTACATCGATTTCCCCGGGGTGGGTCTCAATTTCGACATGGGGCACTTCTATTGTGTGGGGGAAGAGCCGGAACATTTGATTCGAACCTTAGGGAAACGTGCCGCTCACTTTCATCTGGAAGATATTGCGGAGAGTCGTATTCATTTTCATCTTCCTCCTGGAGAGGGGGCGATGAATTTTCCTGGAATTTTCGATGGGCTCCGGGAGATTGGGTATGATGGTTGGGTTACCATCGAGCTATACCCCTTTCAGAAGGATGCTCCTTCTGTTGCCGAAAAGGCCTTCCATTACATCCGTGCCTTCCGGTAAGTCTTCCTTTGAATTTGATATAATCAAACCGTGTCTGAACTCGCTCTGCTTCAATGGATTCAATCCCGACTGGGGAATCGATCGGACGATATTCTTGTCGATTC
>CAYRLD010000393.1:0-2585 GCA_964424925.1 uncultured Planctomycetales bacterium | reverse complement strand
TTTGTTGTCTACATGGAAGATCGTCTCGATCGGGCTGTTGATACTCTTTCGGAGCAGAGTAAGTTTGAACAAGTCCGTAAACAGAAAGAAACCGAGATTCGAAGAAGCTATAAAAAGTCCTATATTGGCTTGGTAGTAAATCGTGCAAATCGTAAAGATTTACTGGATTCCGAGGGCGATTCGAAGTAACAATAGTAGGTGCAGTAGTAGTAGAGAGAGTGAAAGAGAGGAGAGAGGGAAAGTGCCCCAAGACACTTCATAGCTTCATATCACATGTAATCTCATATTGTATGAATTAGAACCATTTTATTTTGTAGAGGAGGGGGAAAATGAAGCCAGTAATTTTGGCTCTGTTTCTCATGAGTGGAGTTGCCGTGGCCCAGGAGAAGGGTCAGGCTGGAGAGGAGAAGGTCTCCTTCACCAAGATCACCTATCCCTTTCAAGGGGAAGTAACGGCCGACAGACTTTTTGTCCGTCGGATGCCCACCGCAGAAGATCATCGTGTAATTGCGACGATTGTAAAACGGGGAGCAAAAGTGACCGTTGTAGGACTGACAGATCAGTTCTATGAAATTCTTCCTGTCGCCGGTTGCGTGGGATACATCTTTGCTAAAAATGTAAAGGTGGAAGATCAGACGGGAACGGTATTGTCGTCCAATATCCCGGTTCGGATGGACAGTCGTACGAATGCCGAGAAGCTATGCCTTGTAAATGAAGGGACAACCTTGAAGGTTCTTTCTCATCACATGGGATGGCTTCGGGTTCAACTTCCTCCCACGGTTAAATTCTACGTGGGGAAGAAGTACATCAAGTACCTTACCGTCCTTGATCCGGCTCTTGTTCCCGGGATGGCGAAAAAAGCGCCTCTTGAAAAGAGCGGGGATGCCAAAGCTCTCCTGAAGATCGAAGAGGCCGAAGGCCTTGTCAAGATGATCAATCAGAAGATCGAGGCTGGGAATTTGGAAGCGATCGATTTCTCACCCGTGGTGACCCTTTTTGAAGAAGCGCTTGTTCTCGGAACGACAGAGGCCATCAAAGCGGATGCACAAGCGGGTCTCAAGAACTACCGGAATCTTCAGACGGTCTGGTCTACGTATC
This sequence comes from uncultured Planctomycetales bacterium, assembly GCA_964424925.1. Taxonomy (GTDB): domain Bacteria; phylum Planctomycetota; class MHYJ01; order MHYJ01; family JACPRB01; genus CAYRLD01. The sequence continues at coordinate 1,487 of CAYRLD010000393.1, read as the reverse complement.
GAGCTCAGAAAGCCGACATTACGAAACAGACGGAAGAACTCCGTAGACAACTCGCGGAAAAAAACCGAAAGCCTGCGAAGAAGACTTTTGCCTTCACTGGCTATGTCGGGACCACCAGCTTCTCCATGGCGAACCGCCCGGGACGTTTCCGCCTCATCATGTCTGACAAGACGATTTGTTTCCTCAAGGCGAAGGATGCCAAGATGTTACAGGCCATCGGAAACAAATATAAAACCTATGTTGGGGTGAACGGAACAATCGTTAAGGATCCAGAAGGGTGGGAGGGGTATTCTCTCGTCATCGTGGATGAGATTCTTCCCATCATAACCAAGAAGTAAATACTGTATTCATTCAAACGCCATCGGGGGCCTTCCCCGGTGGCGTTTTTTTATTCCCCCTTTTCGGGAGGCTGGGGGTGACTCTTCCGAATTTCAGGGAGAAGTTCATGGTTCGTTAAGACCTCCCGTGCGGCGCGTTCCCCTTCGTCAATGAGTTTATCCAGTTCTCCAAAGCTGAACATCGCATGGTGGGAGACCGAAGGATGAATGAGAACGGTGGGGGCATCTTTAAAATGGCGAAGATTGTGTTTAATTAATGTGCGAGAATTGATGGTTTGGGCTCCCATGAGAACCTCTGCAATTCCGCGGCTCGGTTTCTCTTGGCGAACGGGTTCGAGGGATTCGAGGTAGACTCCAATTATTATTTCCGCTTTGTTGTAGATGGCAATTTTAATGGGAAGGGTGTCGGTAACGCTTCCATCCACAAATTGGTAGCCAAGAATCTTTTTCGGCGGAAAGATTCCGGGAAGAGCACAGGAGGCGACGACGGCCTCATGAATGGGGACTTCCCGGAAGCCGGGCATACCCCAGATCACCTCTTCTCCTTTACTCAGATTTGTTGCCAACATGAAAAGGGGTTTTTTTAGGTCCTCAAAATTATCTACGGGAAGAATTTTTCGGACAAAATCTTGGAGAACCTTTCCTCTGAGAAGGCTCAGGGCGGCTCTTCTACGCATAATGACCCCAAACCAGTTGGGGTCCATGATGTCCTCTCTTTTAATATTGGAAGTTATTTTTTGGATATCAGCAGCGCTCAATCCTCCCGCCGCAAGGGCGGCAACAAGGGATCCAATGCTCGTGCCGATATATTCATCCACCTCAATACCGAGATCTTCTACGGCTTTGAGTACTCCAACGTGGGCGAGACCCTTGAGGCCTCCTCCTCCGAGAACGATCGATACTTTTTTTCCATTCCACATAATATGACGTATTCTTTATCGGCCAGATCGGGGTTCCCTTTTAAGATCTGTTTTTATGGGCAAACAAACTGGAGGGCTCCTGGTCGGACCGTAAATCGGATAGGGAGGTTTCCTAAGAGATCTCCGTCCGCTTCTACGCCGACCGGTTCGGAGGAGGTGATATAGATCTCTTTCCCCCGGAAGATCTGTATTCTCTGGTGGTTGGCAGGGATTCCCGTTTTGAGGATAT
>CAYRLD010000392.1:0-2585 GCA_964424925.1 uncultured Planctomycetales bacterium | reverse complement strand
CAACATTTCCAGACAGAGTATCCATCTCGAAAAAGCACTTTGGAGATCGAGGGGGAGTGAGCGCGGACCGTGGACGATCGAATGGAACAAAGAGGCCACCCTCTATCTGGCAAGGGGCGAAACAGGTCAAGCTTCCCCTGGAATCAGTGTCTGGAAGCTCATTCTTAAAAGAAACCGGCACTTAATAAAGTAGCCCTTTGCCTGCAGTTTATATAATTGAAAATTGTTACCGATTTTCCTCGGGGGGGGTCTCCTCATCCTCGGGGGGACGACTCTCGGACCGGAGTCGCGTCTTCGTCTTGATCTCCGTTCGCTCTCCCATCAGCATCTTGTTCTCCAACCTCCCCCGCTGCGCTTTGTAAAAAGCGCGAAGGAATGGCAACGCTTTGACCGAATGACTGCGGGGCCACCCGATTTTCTTGCGAATGCTTTTGCAGACGGCATCCAGCATCGCTCGTTCGGCGATCCCCTGCTCTTGCCTTCGGAGGATATCCTCCAATACTTGAAGTTCGCGAATTCCGTACAGGTCCAACTGCTCTTGCGTGAACGTATACTCCTCCACCGTTCCGCCGAGGACATTTCCACGGCGTCGGATTCGGGTATCCGCCAGATCTCTGGATAAGACAGTCTTCGGCTCAAAGACAACCATCGTCCCCCCAAGCAGGTCTCCGCACCGCAACTTGTCTTTCCCGAAAAAAGGGAGCAATGAAAAGATCAGGAGCCAACCAAGACTAACATAGATCATCCAGACCGGCGCTCCGGGAAGGAAGGCTTCGGGAATGAGCAACGCCTTTATGGGAAGAAACACCTCCAGCTCGCGGGTGAGGTTCCGGGCGATCACCATCTCCGCAGTAAGCGGCCCCCCGTCCCGAGCGATCGCCCTCATTCCGAACTTCTTCTTGCCGGGCGTGGAGCCGGACCAACGAAGCTCGAAAAAGATAAAATAGAAATTCATCACGAAAAACATCGCGACCATGGCAACCGCAGTAGCAATACTCGAATTCACCAGAGCGGTCGCCAGAAGAATTACGAACCAGACGAGGCACATGAGAAAAAAGTCGAGGCCGAAAGCGGCGATCCGGTTTCCGATTCCACAAAGAGAAAACGCGAGAGTCAACCCTTCCGGGGTCGTCACGTTCCGAATTCTTTTCAGTTCCTTATCCACGCTTCTTCTCGATCTGGAGACCTCGTCTCCCGATATGAATGAAATAATAGAGCCAGAAGAGGAAGGTCGACCCTGCCATGAGCCACCGAAGGGTCTGGGAATGAACCATCTGCCGGAAAAACCCCTCGATCAACCCTGCGATGAAAAGCATTCCGACCGCGCCGATGATCATCGGGGCGACCCTCTTCCCGGTCAAAGCAAGATTTGTCATGCGAGAATATTCCCCGGGAAAGAGTAACGACCCGCCCAAAGCGAGCCCTGCCGCGCCGCAAACGGAAATCGCAGCCAATTCCGTAACGCCGTGCCCCATAAGCCACGCATAAAATTCCCATCCCATTCCGCGCGACGCATAGACGGCGCCGAGCGCCCCGACCATCAATCCATTCCAAAAAAGAAGAATCACGATCGGAATCGCCAACAACCAACCGAGACAAAAATAGAGAATCCCCACACTCGAGTTATGCGTAAAGAGTTTCATGGCAAATTGCGCAAGTTCTTCCACCGAAAAAGCGCCTTCAATAGATTCGCGCAGTTCTGCATCGGTGGCCAGGGGACCCCTTCCCTGAGCCGACTCCGGAGAGATGAAACTATAAAATCGGTCCATATCCTCCGCCACCATGGCATGCCCGGTGAAGACCCCGACGACAAGCAAGACCAAAGAGGCAAGAAAGAGTTTTCCATGATAGTAGACCGCCGCGGGAAAACGAACCATGACGAAGTCGAGCGCAACCTTCCACGCAGATTGTTTGACCGAATAAACGTGAATGTAGGAACGATGCACCAACGCTTCCAGGTAGTCCAGAAGGGCCCGATCGAGACTGACCGCACGCGCTACGGAAAGAGAACTCACCGCGCTTCGGTAGAGGACGGGAAGTCGATGCAGTTCGGCTGAGCTAAGACTGCGTGGGCCGCTCTTTTCGATTCTTTCGATCAAATGATCCAGCTCTTTCCAGATTTCCTCCCGTTCCTTCCGGAACTGAGCCGATTTTAATACGACTTTTGCCATGAGATCCTCAAATTAATTCACGACGCTTAATCTCGAGATATCGACTGATCGCTTGCGGACCCACCTCGTCCGGAGGCAAATCCAAAGGGTGTATTCCATGCAGACGAAGTTCGCGAATGACGTTCTCCCGCGTGCGTAAAAGAGTCCCCGCCACCACAGAACGATTCATGACGAAAAGATTGTCCGGCTCCGCTAACGCGACCTTCGCCAGATCCGGATCTCGAAGAGAGACGAACATGACAACGTGCTTTCGAGAAAGGCGGCCCAGATTTTGAACCATGAGTTCCGCCGTCACGGTATCCACAAAATCGGTCAGCACGACCACAAGAGACCGACGACGCAATTTCTGAAGAAGATTGCTCAATCCAAGAGTGAAATTCGTCTCGGAATCGGAGTAGTCGATCTTTCCGCTGA
>CAYRLD010000391.1:0-2590 GCA_964424925.1 uncultured Planctomycetales bacterium | reverse complement strand
GGCATCGTGGAGCGCTTGCCGAACGTTTTCGGGCGCATCCCCACCTCCGGCCGCCCCGCCTCCGGAGCAGGAAAAGCTCGTGGCGATATACTGGCCATTCGGAGATCGCTTTTCGCTTAATACCTCAACGGTGTCGTTCTCCCGCCCATCAAAACAACCACCTAACAGAAGAATCGCAAAGAGAAAAAGCATCACACCCGCTGGGATCAGGCGGCCAACCAAAAACCGCATCTCAGGAGACGACCTCAATCCCGTTTTTTTGAAAACATCCATTCGTAAAACTCAGCGCTCCCAAAGGCGATCCGTCCGGCCCCATGCCCTTCGTCGGGATATACCTTGATTTGAGCATCCTTGCCACCCGCCTTCTGAATCGCCGTGATCATGCTTTCGGATCGTTCGGCTGGAACCACTCTGTCCTTCCCCCCCACAAAGGCATAGACAGGGACTGTGGCTAAATTGGCGGCCCATTTGTCGATATCGGGGGAGACATCTTTCGGCCCCCCCGGACCGGTACCCCCTGAGACAGGAAGAATCGCGGCAAAGTGTTCGGGGTTGTTCCCCCCCCAGATCCACGAGCCGTACCCCCCCATACTGTTGCCGGTGAGGTAAATTCTCTTCTCATCTATTTTGAGCGTCTCTTTTAGATGGCCCAGCAGAAGATTCAAATCCTTAGGCACCCAGCCTCCATTTTCCTTCGCTCTTTTGGCCGCTTGAGGAGCAACAATAATGCAGGGCCCCTTTTTGAACTTCTCGATCCCCTTCCTGATCTGCCCGGCCTGACCTCTCAATTTCTGAACACGGTCCCCCACACCACCAGCACCATGAAGGTAGATGACCAGAGGAACCGGTTCCTCGGGAACAGGATTGGGAAGAAAGAGCAGATATTGGGGATTGAGTGAGGAGGCTTTCTGGGAAAGGTCTTCCCCGAACTCTCCAATCGTCGGGGTCCTGTCCTGCAAAGAAGCAAATCCGCTAACAAAAACAAACAGTGCAAACGATTTCATGAACCTCCCCGGCTAGTTCTGCTTCCCTTCGATTGCCATCAACAAGACCGTCCCCGCCAGCGCCATTCTCTTGTCGAGCAGACTCTGGGAATTCTTCGAAAGGTCCACATCATATTTGACCACAAAAGGATTCCAGGTGCCCGTCAGGTCTCCGACAACATTCCCCCCCATTTCGAAGGTGAAGTTCTGCGGAATGAGGTTGCTTAAAAACCGCCGAAGGATCGCCATCATAGCGGAGTCTTCCTTCATATGACCCACAACCTGATCTTGGAGATCCAGGATCTCCCATTCGTCTTTCAGGAACGACTTCCACCCTTTACGACGAAAAGCACCTACCTTCTCGCCACTCTGAGTATCGACCACATCGTACGCCGCGGAGAAATCGATAATACTTCGCGCTTTAATATTCAGAAGGGGGGTCGCCTGGGTCTCGTCGGAGAAGATTGTGATGTCTTCCTTGAGCTTGAACGCCTTGAGGCGGATATAAAACATCATCGCCCCGGCCGGGGAGAGGATGCGACAGGTGATCCCCAGAAAATTGAAAAAGTTTCTTCGGGCAATATACCGTACAGCACCAAAACGGTCTTCGGCTCCCTCTGACATCGAATTCACCTTCCTTCCCTCTATCGGACACTCTCAGCAGAAAAACCATGGGAATCACAGTGTACGCCCCTGCTGGAAAAGAATCACGAAAATCCCCGAGAGAAAGCGGGCCGCATGGGTCAAAAAATAACGAGGAAATTCCAGAATATGGCCCAGTTTTCCCCATGATATCTATGAGACCAGGCCCTCCTGGAAAAAGGTAACGATGATGGGAGTAAAATTTTTATGAATATACTTATAGCAACAATACTCGCAGTCCCCTTTTTGATCGGAACCCCGCCATCGGATCAAGAGGCGAAGACGGCCGTAGCCGAGTTCTCCTCGGTATATAACCAAAAGACTTCCACCGATGGGGAGAGGCTTGATGCCATCCGACGACTCGCGGATACGCCTCATAAAAAGACGGGACTGATCCTTCAAAAACTGCTTCGCAGTCACAATAAGAGAGTCCCGCTTACCCACAAAATGGAAGCTGCTACGACACTGGCACGCTTTTCAAGGGTAAAAGGAGCATCTCTCTTTGCCGTTAATGGATTACTCTCGAGAAACAACCGGGAAAATACGCGACTTCGAATTGCCTTGATCGAGACCATCGGAGCCCTCAAACAGAATCAGATCCAGCCGCTCAAAGTGCTCCATAAAATCGCCATCAGTGACGACTTCATAGTCGCCAAAGCGGCGATCGAAGTCATCCCCTCGTTCGAGAATAGAGGGTCGGTAAAACTTCTGATCGATTACCTCCGGAAATGTGAGCGCAAACCGGCCAACGTTAAAGTAAGTCTGAAATTCCCACGACAACCCAGAAAGCCAAAGACCAAAGATGTCGATCCCCTCGAAGAACGAAGAAATATCGATATAAAGATCACCGCAGAGGACAGACAGAGATACCGGTATGACCTCTGTTATCCGGCGATCAAGAGTTCTCTAAAAAGCATGACCGGACTGACCTTTCAAAATTGGAAGGCGTGGAACAACTGGTGGAG
>CAYRLD010000390.1:0-2616 GCA_964424925.1 uncultured Planctomycetales bacterium | reverse complement strand
TCTCTCTGGTGATGGCGCATTTCGATCATGCCGAAAATGTAATTGCCTCTGGAGGGTAAGCGGCCCTCTTTGAAATATCCCAGTCCCTACCCAAGGAACGGGCGGACGGAACTATTCCGTCCGCCTTTTCTATTTTTGCCTCATCAATAGTGGGCGGGAGGGAACGAGGATCGGTATACTCAATGCAATCAGGAGTAGAGGGTTGTGATGGCACGGAAAAAGGCCTGCATATTTATTACCCGCCTCATTGCGGGCGGTGCGCAAAAGATCGTGGTCGATCTTCTCGCCCATCTCGATCGTGCGAAATACGATCTTCATCTTCTCGTCGGAGTGACCGATCGATCGGAACCGCATCTCTTTGACCAGGTTCCCTCCGATGTAACGGTGACCTCTCTTGATTCGGTCGTTCGTGAACTCTCCCCCAAAAATGATTGGATCGCCTACCGGCAGGTGAAGAAATTTCTCCGCGAGGAAGCGTTCGATATTCTCCATCTTCATACCTCCAAAGCGGGGGTTCTCGGAAGTATGGGAGGAAGGGGGGCGGGGGTTCCCAATATTCTCTATACCCCCCACGGTCATATTTTCCATAAAGAGGCGGCAATCCCCGGGTTTACAGAACTCTCTCCCTTGAAAAGGCAGATTCTCTACCGGGTTCGCAAACGGGCGTACAAATGTTGCCATCGGCTCGTTGCCCTTTCGGAACAGGATCTTCAGGAACAGGTTGAACTTGGGCTGGCCCCCAGAGAACAGTTTGAGGTCATCATGAATGGGATTGATGTCGAATCATTCTCTCAAGGGGATGGGGAAGCGGTTCGAAAAGCGTTCCCACAATTCCGCCGCTTTGTTGGATCGGTGGGAAGATTGAGCCGGGAGAAGGGCCATGACATTCTTATCGATGCCTTTGCGGAGGTCGCGAAAGAGGATCGGGAAGTGGGGCTTTTCTTGATCGGATCCGGTTCCGAGGAAGAGGCCTTACGGGAACAGGCGAAACGTCTCGGGATTTCAGACCAGGTTCTGTTTACCGGCAACCTTCCGGATGTGCGGGGGCACCTTCATTCGATCGATCTGTTTATTCTCCCTTCTCGGTATGAATCACAAGGGCTTGCAGCGATGGAAGCGATGAGCGCTTCGGTTCCTGTAATCGCCTCTCGTGTTGGAGGGGTCCCCGGAATTATCGAGGATGGGGAGACCGGAAAGCTCTTCGCACCGGGGAATCAGAAAGAGTTGGCGCAATCAATCGGCACTCTTCTCAAAGATGATTCCGAGCGGGATCGCCTTGCCAAGAAGGGAGCTCTTCACGCGCAGAAAGCTTTCTCGATTGATAGAATGGTTCTTGAGTACGAACGGCTTTACGACAGGGTGTAAGATGAAAATTGTGATTGCGACTCCGGAGATTCACTTTCACTCTCCGATCGTCTTGCGCGATCTGTTTGAGCGGTGGAAGGATGATGGGACCCGTAAATTCTCTGTGGTCGCGACTCCAAAAATATCGAAGAACAAGAAGTCATCCGCTTCGATCGGGAAGATTCTGAAGGATACCGGATTTAACTACCTCGCCCGTATGGCGCTTCATAAGGTTCGGTATGATCGGGCCTGTAAACGGGAGCGGAAGCAGAATATCCCACGAGAAGATCGAAATTATCTCGGTGTGCAGGAAGTCTGTTCTCTCTACCAGGTTCCTTTTCGGGTTTTTGAACGGATCAACTCTCTCGAATGCCGGAAGTATCTCAAGTCGGAAAAGCCCGACTTCCTGATCTCGATGTTCTTCAATCAGATCTTAAAAAAGAAAGCGCTTCGAATTCCGTCGAAAGCCGGGATCAATCTTCACCCGTCTTGGCTTCCCGAATACAAAGGGATGTCTCCCATTCTCTGGATGCTCGCTGAAGATGCGAAGGAGGGCGGGGCGACGATTCATGTGATGAATGAAAAGGTGGATGAAGGGGCCTTGATCGGGCGGAAGCGCTTTCCGATTACGCCCGAGGACACCTTCTTTTCTCTCTACCGAAAAGCCTCTTCTGCTGGAGCAGACCTTCTCAATGACTTTTTAGAAAAAGGCGAAGTGGATGAGGCGAGTCTGATTGAGACCGATCCCGATTCCAAATATTACGCGCCGATGCCGAAGAAGGTGTTCGCTGAGGTCGCCCGCAAGAGAGCGATCTCTCGAATTTAAGAAGACTTCTGCTTGCGGAAACTCTTTTGGCAGTACCAGACGAATCCCCCCAGAGCGAGCGCGAATCCAACTCCCGATAGCCCGATATGAATTGCGCGCGCGGCGTACGCCCAGAAGAGTCCTCCCCAGAAAAGGGCGGTCGCCCCGGGGGCGCGGATTCCTCGTGAAAAGAAGAGGGTGATGGCGAGCCCCGGAAGTAGGAGGAGAAATCGAAGGACCGGTTGAAGCCCTTGCATCCCGAGACTGAGATAGCTAATCACAAAAATCCCAAGGACGGTCATGGGGCCTGCAACCCACGATTCGAGATACCACGGCTTTGCTTTGGGTCCCTCATTTTCTCCCAGAAGGCCCAGCAGTTTTGAGGCCGATTCGAGGCGGTGATCCCGGTCGGTAAGAAGGGTGGAAACGATCGGGTCCCATTCTGGGGGAAGATGACCCGGAGGAAG
>CAYRLD010000389.1:0-2616 GCA_964424925.1 uncultured Planctomycetales bacterium | reverse complement strand
ATCTCCGGTCTTGATACGAATCACGGCAGGATCAGAAGAAGGAATATTGATGCCCTCTACAATCTCGATATGAGGCACAGGAAAGAAATCGATCCCTTTTCGATCAATAATTCGATAACCGGGAACCCGATCCCCTACCCGTTCCGGCCGCCCCTCTCCTAGAAATTTTCTCCGAAGCAATTTGGCACATTGGGGATCAAGTTGGGACCAAGAAAAGTAGATCGAGCTCGAAATCCCTTCCAACTTCAGGCGAATCCCCTCCTCATTCCAGCCATCAACAACGGCAACCTCTTCCCTCTGGTTCAGAAAACGCACATCCACACTCTCTCCCCGATGCCCTTCCTGAGCCACAGCCAGGGAGGGATCCATCAGGGAAATAACCAGAGAAACGAATAGAGTGGAAACCCTAGCCAGGAAACGCGCGAACTGCCTCCACAACGCGGGAGGCCTCTTCCTTTGTGAGACTTGGGTAGATGGGCAAGGAGACGGCCCGTCGATGCAATTCTTCTGCTCCACGATATTTCCCTCGGCTACCAGAAAAGTACGTATGCAAAGGACGCCAGACGGGCCGCTTCGCTTCCACTCCTCGGCGTGCAAGAAAGCGGATAAGACGATCCGCATCCTTCGGCCGAACCACGTATCGGAAGAATATATGATTCCGATTGCGCGGAGGAAGCTCAACTCGACTTCCGTCCAGTTCCCTATAGTAGTATTCGGCGATCTGGCGCCTGCGCTTTATAAACTCAGGTAGCTTCTTTAGCTGAATTTCCCCTACCGCGGCCGCCAACCCACTGAGGCGATAGTTATAGCGGACTTTGTAATCCTCTCGATTATCATACCGAAGAAGGTCTTCCACGTCACACCCGGTGATAAAACCACCATGGCCGGTAGTCATCACTTTTGTGGCATAGAACGAGCCTATGGCCGGTCCACGCGGTTTTCGAGATCCGACCGCCATCGCGAAATCTTCGATCATACGAGGCCCCCCAAAAGGGGCGGGATGACCAAACATATGGGGAACAATTGTGACACAATCGGGAATATCCTGGATATTCCCATCGGGGCCCACATCGAGAAAAAGGGGGCGTGCGCCCACATATTTCACCGCATTTAAGACCGCCGCACAGGTGTACGTGGAAAGGGCGACCCGTTGCCCTTTTCGAACCCCCAGGGACAGAAGAGCCAGGTGAAGCGCGGCCGATCCACTCTGGATGGCAAAAGTTTTTCGGCCCAAAAGATGCCCTAACTTCCGCTCAAAAGAACCGGGATCGGAAATCTGGCCCGTCTCTACTATACGGGCGACCGCCCGCCCCTCTTCTTTTCCAAACGTTGGCGCTGAATGTCGAATCACAAAAGTATCTTATCAGCCGCCTACCCACTTCGTCCCGTTTTGATTCAAGAATTCACTCGCGCAAATTTGAATGATTTCGTATATTTCCGTGTCCACAATCCTACTTCTCCCGAGGTGATGAATGACTCTAAAAACTGATGCCGCCTTTGCTCCAGAAATTAAAATGACACTGCCCGGACCCAAAGCGGCCGAAATTATCGAACGTGACAAAAAAGTAATTACAACAGCCTATACGCGGGGCTACCCTTTTGTCCTCGATCATGGACAGGGTTGTTATGCGTGGGATGTCGACGGAAATAAGTTTATCGATTTTGTTTCCGGAATTGCGGTAAACGCTCTGGGTCATGCACACCCGGAAATCGTTCGTGTCGTACAAGAGCAGGCATCGAAATTCTTTCACATGGCCGGCACAGATTTCTACTACGGCATCATGGAAGAATTCGCGACAAAACTTTGTGCGGTGGCACCGGGCGCACAAAAGCAGGTCTTCATGACAAACTCAGGAGCCGAATCGATTGAGGCCGCGATCAAACTTTCCCGCTTCTCTACACGTCGCCCAAAAATGATCGCCTTCTACGATGCCTTTCATGGGAGAACGATGGGAGCCCTTTCTCTCAGTGCCTCGAAAGCGATCCAGAAAAAACATTATGCGCCTCTCCTCGACGTTTCTCATGCACCGTATGGAGACCTCGACTTCATCGATAACCACCTCTTTACGAAGACCACCCCTCCCGAAGACGTAGCCGCAATCTTCGTAGAACCGATCCAGGGGGAAGGGGGATACAATGTACCCCCCAAAGGGTTCTTGGCGGGGCTTCGCGAGAGATGTGACAAATATGGAATCCTCCTCGTTATGGATGAGGTTCAGGCCGGGTTGGGACGAACCGGAAAGTTATGGGCCTGTGACCATGAAGGCGTAGATCCTGATATTCTTTGCCTCGCAAAACCGATCGGGGGAGGCATTCCTCTGGGGGTAATTCTCGGACGCAAAGATCTGATGGAAAACTGGCCGTCCGGAAGCCATGCAAACACCTTTGGGGGAAACCCTTTGGCTTGTGCGGCCGGGCTTCGAACCATTGAAATTATCGAGGAAGAAGGCCTCGTTGAAAACAGTCGGAAGATGGGCGAATATCTCGTCGGTCAGCTCGAAGAAATTGGAAAAAATGATGCTACGATCGGCCCCGTCCATGGTTTGGGACTCATGCAGGCGATCGATATTCGCACCCCAGATGGGTCATGGGATCCCGCTCGACGGGATGCTATTG
>CAYRLD010000388.1:0-2634 GCA_964424925.1 uncultured Planctomycetales bacterium | reverse complement strand
TCAGCTAAATAGAGCCCCTATTCCTCAGCTTTTCCCCGTCCGAGATATTTCCCATCCCGAGTATCGACCTCGATCAATTCCCCCTGCTCAATGAAAGCAGGAACCTGGACCACCCCCCCAGTTTCGGTCGTAGCGGGCTTGGAGACATTCGTGATCGTCGCCCCTTTCAAGGGAGGTTCCGTTTCGGCCACCTCAAGGGTAACCGCAGCGGGAAGTTCCACGCCGAGCACACGTCCTTCATAGATACTGACTTTGCAAGCCACGTTCTCTTTCATCCACTGAAGGTCATCTCCGATCACATCCTTGTGCACATTGATTTGGTCAAAGGTCTCCTGATTGATGAAGACATAGTCATCTCCATCTTTATAGAGGTATTCCATTGAGTTGGATTCGATATAAGCCTGTTCAATCTTGTCGCCGGAGGAAAATCGTTGTTCTCGTGAACTTCCATCGTTGAGGTTCCGCATTTTGATCTGAATAATAGCGCGCGTATTCCCGGGTGTATTATGGGTCACCCCTAAGACATACCAGAGTTTCCCTTCCCAGTTAATAACAATGCCTTTTCGTACCTGGGTTGCGTTGAGCATTTTTAACCTCCGTTATGATGTTCCGGTTTAGGCAACGCCATAAATCCAGAGCAGATCCCGCCAATGTGTCCAGGGGCGACTGACCCCGGACAATACACCTATGAATGAGAACGCCATAACCGCCCCAATACTTCGTCCGAAAACCTCGATCACCAGGGCTCGAAAGCGACCATATCCATACAGGCGGCGAAGATTAGAGGCTTCTACCGCACATTGCCAGACTAAGAGGAAAAGGATGCCAATGGCCAAAGCATACCGAAACTGCAATAGGCCAAGAACCCCCACCTCATAAAAGATCGACCCCATCAAACTAAATGTACCGGAGATCGCTATTGTCGAAAGCATCAGGTGACCGATCCGTTTTTGCCGCTGCTTGGCGTCCGAAAAGATATCGGCCACGAGAACATAAATGAAATTATTCAAACAAATGGCCGAACCGAGAACCATAAACCCAAACAGAAACTTCCCGCCCGGCAGTCGCGACCATATTAGGTGAGCGCAATAGAGCGCGTAGAAAGAGGTCGAGAGAAGGAAAAATATCGCTAAAGAGATCAGATTCTCTCGATGAGCCACATACAAATGGAAATCCTCGATCGCACGCTTCGGCACGAAGGGAAGTTGGGCAACAGTGGACCATCCGGTCATTTATTCTCTTTCGGGACCCTCATAGACCCAGTCAAGATCAGTAGAACGGTAGGAAACAAGTTCCTCATCTTTGAAAAAGATAGGGAGTTCTCTTTCCGCTGATTCCGTCGAATCCGATCCATGAACCAGATTGAAGCCTTTGGAGGTACCAAAGTCCCCTCGAATACTTCCTGGATCCGCTTCGTATCCGAACGTAGCTCCCAAGAGTTTTCGTACCACCGGAATCGCATAGGCTCCCTGCACTGCCATGACGACAACAGGTCCGGAGGTAATGAACTTCACAAGGCTTTCATAAAAGGGACGGCCCTCGTGAACCGAATAGAGATCCTTCGCCTGTGACTCCGACATGGAGATCAATTTCAGACCAACGACCTGGAGACCTTTTTCTTCGTACCGGTTTAAGATCCTCCCAACAAGGCGTCTCTGGACCCCGTCAGGCTTGATCATGCTAAATGTTCTTTCCATAGGGCGCAGAGTCTAGCAGAAGGCTACAGGAGGCGCAAGCGTTGCGAACTACCGATAGCAGAGAGGCCACCTGAACCATGGGGAACCAATAAAAAACGCCGGATTCAGCACAAACCAAATCCGGCGCTCATTTATTTCTGATCTCTCGTTCAGTAAGACTCCGCCTCATCTGTACCCGGCCCGAGCCGCTCATCTGCCTCGAGAACCGCTGTCGCCATCGCATTCGCCTCTTCTCGGGCTTTCGCCTGGTGCTCATTTCTGCGATCGATCTTTTTCTGCCGTAGTATGTCGAGACCTTCTTTTCCGTTTAGATCGACGGAGACCTTTTTAGAAACACCCGGGCGTTCCATCGTCACCCCGTAAAGAACATCTGCCGCCGCCATGGTAGGTTTATGATGGGTCACAACAATAAACTGAGTTTCACCAACAAACTCATTGATGATTCCAGCATATTTATCGATGTTGTTCTCGTCGAGAGCGGCATCCGCTTCATCAAGAATACAGAAAGGACTCGGATTCGCCCGGAAAAGCGCCAACGTAAGCGCAAGAGCCGTAAGGGACTGTTCCCCTCCCGAAAGAAGAGAGAGAGACGTCAGTTTCTTTCCAGGAGGACACGCCTTGATTTCCAACCCCTGGTCGATCAGATCAATGCCTTCCTCTTGTAAAAGAATAATATCCGCCTGTCCCCCTCGGAACAGCTTCCGGAAGATGGATTTGAAATGATCCCGAACAACCTCAACGGTCCTCCCAAAAATCTCTCGACTCTCCTTGTCGAGTCTTCGGATCAAGGAATCGAGTTCCTTCTGGGTTCCAGCAAGATCATCCCGCTGGAGAGTCTGCTCTTTCTCGCGCGTCTCCAAACCCTCCAGAAGAGAGAGAGCCTCAACATTGACCGCTCCAAAATTCTGAACTTTTATTCGAAGTTCATCTACTTCAC
>CAYRLD010000387.1:0-2654 GCA_964424925.1 uncultured Planctomycetales bacterium | reverse complement strand
CCCAACATCAGAAAAGATGTGTCAAGTGGCAAAGGAAACCAATACCGTACTTGTCGTTCCGCTCTTTGAACGAAGAGCCGCAGGGCTCTACCATAACAGTGCGGCTGTCATTGATGCGGATGGAACCCTACAGGGCGTCTATCGGAAAATGCATATTCCGGATGATCCCGCATACTATGAAAAGTTTTACTTCACCCCCGGAGATCTAGGGTTCCCTGTTTTTGATACCCGGGTCGGAAAAATCGCGACTCTTATCTGCTGGGATCAATGGTACCCGGAAGGGGCACGGTTGGCCGCCTTGGGGGGGGCAAATCTCGTCTTTTACCCGACCGCGATCGGTTGGCATCCCTCAGAGAAAAAAGAACACGGAGAGGCCCAGAGGGAAGCCTGGATGACCGTCCAACGGGGCCATGCCATTTCAAACGGAATCTATGTCGCGGCGGTCAACCGAATCGGACTTGAGAAAAATTGTTCCGATACCGATGGGATCGAATTCTGGGGCTCTTCCTTTTTATCGGATCCTCAAGGAGTTCTTATCGCAAAGGGTTCTACGGACAACGAAGAAATCCTCCTTTCAGAAGTCGATCTAACACATCTGGAAGACCACCGCCGGAATTGGCCCTTCCTTCGCGATCGTCGGATTGATGCCTATCACGGTATCGAAGAACGGTTCCTTGACTGATGGCACGGATGCCTGCCGAATGGGAACCGCACGAAGCGACCTGGATTGGATGGCCTCATAACCGATCTGATTGGCCGGGAAAAATCGGAGCGATCCATTGGGTCTATGCCGAAATCGTTCGGAACCTTGTCCCCGGAGAAATCGTACGGATCCTGGTCAATTCAATACAACATGAACATCTCGCCCGCAAATATCTCCGTAAAGCGGGGGTTTCCTTAGAACGGGTAGAGTTTTTCCGATTTCCGACCAACCGAAGTTGGACGAGGGACTTTGGGCCCCTCTTTGTTAAGAAGGGCAATAAGAATCAGATTGTCGACTTTGGCTTCAATGGATGGGGACGGTATCCGGATTGGCAGAAGGATAATCGAATTCCCGCTAGAGTTGCGAAAACTTTAAAAACAAAACTCATTCCCGTCCGGCACAAAAAGAAGCCCTTCGGTTTAGAGGGAGGGGCGATAGATGTTAATGGCCAAGGAATCTTACTCACCACGGAAGAATGCCTTCTGGATCAAGTAGACCAGGTTCGCAATCCCGGGATGTCCCGTTGGGAAATTGAATCCGTTTTTTCTGAGACCCTCGGGATTGATCTTGTCATTTGGCTGGGGAAGGGGATCGCAGGCGACGATACGCATGGGCACATCGATGACCTCTGCCGGTTTGTCGCACCCGGAAGGATCGTCCTTTGCCAAGAAAACAATCCAAATGATGAGAACCACGCCCCCTTACAAGAGAATGCAAAACGTTTGCATAATACCGGACTGGAGGTGATTCCCCTTCCCATGCCGAATCCCCTCTATTTTGAAAAGATTCGGCTGCCCGCCAGCTATGCCAATTTCTACATCTCTACGGAAGTGGTTTTGGTTCCGACCTTTAATGACCCCCATGACCGCGAGGCATTGGGGATTCTCTCGGAATGTTTCCCCGACCGCACGGTCGTCGGGATTCATTCTGTCGACCTCGTATGGGGATTGGGAACCATCCACTGCCTGACCCAACAACAACCAGCCTGATCTTTTGGTTGGTGATTTGAAGAAGAGCTCATATATTCATTTCTATGACAGAAGAACTTTCTCATAAAAAAGCGGTAGCGCTCGCGGAAACGTTTCAGGTCCTCTCCGATCCGAGTCGCTTACGAATCCTCACTCTTCTCCGGAAAGAACGCGCGGTAAACGACCTTGTAAAAAAAGTGGGGCCTTCTCAATCAGCCGTTTCCCATCAATTGCGAGCCCTCCGTCAATTAAAGCTCGTCAGTTATCGTCGTGTTGGGAAATCCGTTTTGTATAAACTCTCTTCGGGCACGATGAGAACCCTGTTAGAAAAGGGAATGGACCTTGTTCGGTAAATTCTTCGTGGAGATCCTAAACGATGCGTGATGCGATTGAAGTGATTGATCTAGAAGTTCCGACCCGAATCGGAATCACATCGGAAGAAAGGGCGAACCACCAAACGCTCTTCATCGATCTTGCGCTTTCGGTGGATACCCGGATGGCCGGAACAAGTGATGACCTAAATGATACCGTTGATTACCAAACCTTATCGGATGAAATACGGTCCCTCGGAAGTGTTTCGGAATACAATTTAGTGGAACGGTTTGCGGAAGAAGTCTCTAAATTATGTCTCCGGAATGAAAGGGTAGATTCCGTTTCTCTAAAAATAAAAAAGCCGGAAGCCCTCCCTGCCGCGAGAACCATCGCCATTTCGATCCAACGAGACCGAGCCGATTATTCCTTTTGAAGCGGTCAGAATTCTCGTACTTTAAAACCGCATGAGTTTTGAACCGTATCAAGATTGGCTGAATAACGAGTGGAACCTTTCGATCCCCCTTTCCGGGGCAATTGAAGATGTCACTTATGATCCTCAAAGGGGGTCGATCCCGCCCTCCCAACAGGTTGGATTAATAGAGCATCTACAGAGAGGGAAGATCCAAGCGGATCATTCTACCGTCTCCCTCATCCAAGCCATGAGAAGAAAT
>CAYRLD010000386.1:0-2662 GCA_964424925.1 uncultured Planctomycetales bacterium | reverse complement strand
CTCGGAGGAGATTCGATCAAAGCGGTTCAGATTCATAGTCGACTCGAAAAACAACTCGGAACCCGGTTCGATCCACAAATGCTTTTCGAATGCCGTACCGTCCGAGAAATGGCCGGATTCTTGGAGAGAAAAGTTCAGAATGGACCGTCCGTCATTACGACAAAACCAACGCCCCAACCGGAATGGTCTGGGAAAGAGATCGCCGTCATCGGAATGGCTTGCCGATTCCCCGGAGCGGAAAACATTTCCGACTACTGGACCCTTTTGAAAGAAGGGGGGCAACCGATCCAGGATCCCCCTTCCGATCGATGGAAAAAGGAAGACTACTACGATTCGGAACCGGGAAAACCGGGAAAGACCGTTTGTGCGCAAGGAGGGTGGGTGAAAAACGTCCGGGACTTCGACCCTTCTGCATTTGGACTTTCGGAAGAAGAAGTTCTCGAGATTGACCCGCAGCAGAGAATCTTTCTTGAAGTGGCCTCGGAAGCTCTGGAGCAAGCCCGGTGCACCGAAAAGAATGTAGGGATCTTTGCGGGCTCTGGAGGAAATGACTACCTTCCCCGCTATTTCCGTGACCCCTCCAAAATTGGGGCCAAGACGATCCTCGGAAATATTGAAAGCATGGTCGCAACGCGTGTCAGCCAAGTGCTCGGCTTGACCGGTCCGGCCTTAACGATCAATACCGCCTGCTCTACCTCTCTCGTTACCGTCCACAATGCTTGTCGAAGCCTTCTGCAAGGAGAGTGTGACGTGGCGATCGCAGGAGGCGTGGAATTGAACCTAACCGTCCAACCCTATCTCCTCTTTAGCCAAGCCGGCGTGCTCAACCCAGCCGGAGAGAGTCGCCCTTTCGATGAAGAGGCCAACGGATTTGTTCCCGGAGAAGGAGCGGGCGCGGTCGTCCTGAAACCTCTCGAAAAAGCACAAGCGGATGGAGATCCGATCTTTGCGGTCATTCGGGGGAGTGCGATCAACAACGATGGACACGCCCTCACACACATGGCTCCGAACCCTCAAGGCCAAAAAGAGGTTTTACGCAAAGCGTATGAATACGCAAATATTCCACCCAACACAGTTTCGTACATTGAAGCGCATGCGGCAGGAACACGTATCGGAGATACAATCGAAGTACGTTCTCTTACGGAAGTCTTCGAAGAGCAAGGAGCCCAAAAAGGTCTCTGTGGAATTGGCTCTGTTAAGTCCAATATTGGACACCTGTTTACCGCCGCTGGAATCTCCAGCTTCATCAAAGTGGTTCTCGCTCTTCACCATAAAAAAATACCGGGGACTCCTGGATGCCGAAAGCCGAGTGAAGCCATCGGCTTTTCCAAAACTCCCTTTCACCCGGTCCAGAAACTACGAAGTTGGGAGAGATCGGAGGGGGCCCCCCTCCGAGCCGGGATCAATGCTTTCGGCGTCGGGGGAACCAATTGCCATCTGATCCTAGAAGAGTCGCCTCTTTCCGTTACTCCCGCAGCAGAAAGAGACGTAGAGCTTTTCTGTCTCTCCACCGGAGAGGAAAAAGATCTCCCCCGCATTGGAAAGCATTACGCAGAATATGTTGAATCCCACTCTTCCCTTCCCTTAGGAGAAATCGCTTCCGGAATCAATGCGCGAGCAGATCGACAATCGGTACGCTCCGCTTTCACGGCACGATCGGTAAGCGAATTAAAAGAGAAGTTGCTACAACTCCGCTCTGGAAGCCGCAAAAAGCAAGCTCCCAAACTCGCCTTCGTCTTTTCGGCACCAGGATCTCAAATTGCAGGAATGGCACGTCACCTCTATGAACAAGAAAAGGTCTTTCAGGATGCGATATCCGCTTGCAGTACCCTTCTGGAAAGTCAGCTGGAACGTAAACTCGAAGATTATCTCCTGAACACCGATATACCTGCAGAAGAACTCGATCGCATCGATATTACACAGCCGGTCGTCTTTTCTTTCGGATACGCCCTGGCACGGTGGCTGATGCACATTGGAATTGAACCGGACGGAGTTCTTGGGCACAGTGCCGGAGAATATATTGCCGCCTGTATCGGAGGAATTCTTCCTCTAGAAAAGGCGCTTCTGCTTGTCACGGAACGGGGCCGTTGTATGGCCGCCGCGGAACCGGGGAAAATGGCCGCCGTCTTCGCCCCCCCCGCAAAAGTACAACCCTACCTTCAGGGACGAGAAAAAGAGATCGGATTTGCCGCGATAAACGAACCGACCCAAGTGGTCCTCTCCGGAAGTGGCTCGGCAATGGATACCCTTATGGCCCTCCTCGAGAAAGATGGGATCGCTTCGCAAGAACTGAGGATCGGCTGTGCGGCTCACTCCCCGATCATGAGCCAAGCACAAGGGCCCTTTTCCAAACATCTCGACAACCATCTTCCAGAAGGAGCCTCCTCGGAAGGCCTCCCATTCTACTCCACCATGACCGGAACCATCCTCGAGTCCTCAAAAGTAGGAAAGCAACATTGGCTCGATCACCTTCGATCTCCTGTCCGGTTCATGGATGCGATAGAAAGCGCTTGGAATGATGGCTTTGGTGTTTTCGTAGAAGTAGGGGCGACCGCCTCCCTTTCCCATTGCATCACACAAGTTCTGGAGAGCAAGAACGAATCAGCCCCGGTTCTTCCCACGGGAAGAAGATCGATCCCTGGATGGGAGACCCTTATGGAAT
>CAYRLD010000385.1:0-2666 GCA_964424925.1 uncultured Planctomycetales bacterium | reverse complement strand
CGGTTCTATCTGTGGACATTCGATTGCCCTAAATCTTGTAGGAGGATCTTAAACGCGTGGGGCCAAAATCGCAACCCTGTTTGACTTACCGAGTTGATATCCCTCTTTTCCGACAAAGGGACATCCGGACCTGGGTATCCCGGAAACGATCCAGAAGGGGCTGCGGAATTGTCGCATTTTCAGGGTAGGATTCTTGCGCCGTGGCATATTCTCCGGCCGCTTTGCGGAAGAATTCGAGAGCCAGTTTGTTTTCATCTCCCCAATTTTCGGGATTTCGGGAGGGGTCGGACTTTAAAAGATGTTCCATTCCTTTCTTATAAAACTGATCCCCTTGGAGTACGACCTTCTGAATCTTCGCAGGGGTGGTCCCCGGAAGATTTTCCCTGGGAGGGGCTGGTTTCGGGTCAGGGGGAGTTTCGGAAGGAGGGTCGGTAGGGGGCGTGATCGTAATAGATTTTTTTAGAACCTTTGTGAGAAGGTCCACTGTTTCCGGATCCTTCTGAATTCTTTGTTGGAAAGCCGTTGTATCGGAATAGTGAGGTTGTAACACCTTTTGGAGTAGGTATTCCGCATCCGAGGGGGCGGGGATCGAAAGGAAGTAAAAAAGGAGAGAAACAAGCCGTTCGCCCTTTTTTTCATGAACGATTGTAAGTAGGTTTCGGTTTCGTTTGAGCGCCTCATCAAATAACGTGCGAACAAGACGGTTGGCTCCGTTTGAGATGCAGAAGTCGGCTAGTTGGAAAAATTTCTCGCCGATCACGGAGCTTTCTGTCTTTACATCAAAAAGGAAGACGAATTGATTTCCTTGTTTCTCTTCCGTGGCAGTAATCCCCCACATGCGGCACTTGGACTGCACCTTTTCCCAGATTTCCCAGAAAGCGGTCGATGGGTCCAGTTTGTTGATGCGCTTGACATTTGTTTTCTCAATGCGGGAACGGATCCCACGAATATCCTCAATGGAGAAAAATGTATCTTCGGAGGAAATGGTTCGAGCGACAATCTTCCCTCCATTTTTTAGGTTGATCCGGGTCATTTCCGGCATTGGTATGGTTCGACCTAGTTTCGTTTCATTTAAGAGGGCTTGATAGATCTTGATGAGGGCTTTCCATCCTCGTAGAGCGTTCCGCTGCGTCTGATCTTCGATCTGAATTTCATCTACTTGATTGAGTTCATCCGCGGCCGTATCAAAATCGGCACGGGTCAGCCTTCTCTGGACATTTTTGAAGAGAGCCTCCACTTGAGATGAGGAGATCCCGGAGGGGGCCGGTTTGGGGTCCGCTACTTTTTCGGGCTTTTGTACGGGGTCTGGTTTTGGTTCCGGGGGGAGGGGGGGAGGTTCTTTTTTTGTGGGAAGGACCGGGGGCGTGATCTTTTTTGACTTCCTTTTTGAGACAAAAGGTGGGTTTTCAATCTTTGTCCAGGGCTCTCGTTCCACCATCGCCCAGAGGAATCCTGAAATGCAAGAGATCAGGAGTACGAGGGTAAGTTTGTGCCCAAAACGGAACTCCGAATTTGGAGTGATTGCCATGCGTATTTCGTACACAATTGGGATCGACGACACCAACTATTTTTCCGGTGTTGACTCAAAGTCGTTCTCCGAAGAGAATCCGGTATCTTATGAAAGACAAGAATAACCCCATTCGTTGGGAAATGGCTTCTGGATTTGAGTCGTGGCCGATGGAAGAATTGGAACTCCAATTTGACTCGGGTCGAGTGATGAAGGATCGGCCGAAAAAGCGATTACTCGAAGTCGATGCCGGAGGGAAAACGTATCTCGCGAAAGTGTATCGGGAAGATGGTGCTTTTCGAACCCTCTCTGCGGAAGCGAAGGCGGATCATGAGTTTTCCATGAGCCAAAAGCTCGTGTCCGAAGGGATCCCTTCGGTTCCCTTGATTGCGAGGGGGTCTCGTTCGGAGGAAGCGATTCTTCTCATGGAAAAAATGGAAGGCTGGACCGATCTTCAGAGGATTCTGCTGGATCCGGAGCGGCCCCCCCAAGAGATTCGAGAATGGATCTCTCGGTATGGTCGATTTGCTCGACGGCTTCATGATGCCGGTATTTGGCAACATGATTTCAATCCCACTAATATTCTCGCTTCCATCGACCCGAAAGAACCGGAACTAAAACTAATCGATTTTGAAAGGATGTCCTGGTCGCGGTCTCTCTCTGCGGGGGATCGGAATCGGAGTTTGGCCAAGATGAATCGGATTCCCCGATTGAGTCAGACGGATCGAATGCGATTTCTCCGTGCGTATATGGTGGGGCAAGAGAAGTTCTTCCGGAAAACGGTTCGGAAAATAGTTTCGCTTTACCAGAAGAAAGTCTCGGAAGATGCGAAGAAGGTTTCCCGGCTTTGTACTCGAGAAGGGCGGAGATTTGGAGTTTGCTATACCGAGACAGGGAAGATTCTGTTTCGGAAGGGGGATCGATCTTCCACACCAGAGGGTCTTTCCGAAGACCATGTTATGGAACTCTCGCAGCAGGGTTGGCACGGCTATGAACGTCAACCCGAGCCAGATGCTCTCCGGGCCTGGAAAGAGATTCATCGTGAATGGAAGGGGCGGCGGAGTTTGCCGGTTGCTGCGGAAATTGATGCGGCTACAGGAGAGGGATGGCTGATCTTTTCCTCGTAGGAAAAATGGAGCGGGGGACGAGATTCGAACTC
>CAYRLD010000384.1:0-2698 GCA_964424925.1 uncultured Planctomycetales bacterium | reverse complement strand
TTGTCTTTCGATGGCGGCCCGTTTAGTCAAAATACAGTCGGATGGGGATGCTTCTCTTGAGCGGGCTCGGGTGTTGCTGGGACCTTTTGTCGAAGAAATCATGGGGGAGGGTGGCCTTCTCGACCAACAAAAGTTGGACCCGTATCTATCCCGCCTGATTCTGCAATCCAAAACATTTTACGATCGACTCGGGATCGTCTTAGGAGAAGGTCGCTCCAATCTGCAGATCGCCTACGGTTGTTTGGAGGCTCTTTCTGGAAATGGGGAAGCGGCGACAGCAAGATTCGAAGAGGCGAGGTCTCTGAATAGCCAAGAGGGGAAGCCCACGGATCCGGTCATTGCCTACGGGCTTGGGTATGTGGATTATCTGTATGGGCAGGGAGGAAGTGAAGATCGCCTCAGCCGTTCTCGAAGATCGTTCCGTTCCGCAAGTAATGCTGTGGAATGGACCGATGGGGAATCGATTCGGATTGTCGCGGAAGCGGCACGAATGGCGAAAGAGATTGAAGAGTGGGGGATGACGTCTCTGGTGGAAGATGAAGATTTCTCCCGGGACGATTCCGATCATCTTCGCTGGCGGGGAAGTCATTGGATAGAAGAAGATGGCCCCCCCCGAGCCTCCATTATCCTGAAAGAAAAGGAATGTCTTATTTCAGGCACTCCATCAGAGAATATGATCGTAACCCGGTTCGAACGGGATGATCTTCCTCCACAGGAATTTAATCGGCTTGATGTTACCTTCCGTCCCCGGCATCAGGAGCGACCTTCGTTTGAATTTGGTGTTTCCTTCTATGATCCGGGGAGGCAAGGGGCGAATCGGAATGGCCTTCATGTCGGGTTTGATTTGAAACGGAAGATCCGTCAGACGCAGATGCCCGAAAAAAAGTTTCTTGATGAACGGATCGAAATGTCGCGGCAGTGGAAAGAGTTGGCTCTGAAATTTCCTCTTCCGCGGGAAATCCGGATGCGCTTTCAAAAGATCGAAGAAAATCGTCGATCCGTTCTTCAGGTTTCGGTGTGGCGACCAGATACGGAAGTATACGAGGCGATTGGAAAATTGAATCTCCGATCCTCATCCCGTACGGGGAAGAGTGGAATGAAAATTTCTTTCTGGGCTCGAGGATGGCAGGGGGATAATTTTTCCGTGGGCGTCGATGACATCCAGATCCTCGAAAAACGGAAAAGGTAAAAGGAGGCGTCGTGAAATCGAAGGGCTTTACTCTCCTGGAACTTCTTGTTGTGATCGTCATTATTGGGGTCTTGACCTCTCTCGTGGTCATCGGGGTTGTGTACGCAATTCGCACCTCTAAGATCTCCAATACGGAAGCGATGCTCGGAACGATAAAGGGGGCGTTGGAAAATTATCACACCCGTTGGAGGGATTATCCACCCTCCTCTCTCTCTCGATATCGAGGGGTTAAGGGGCTCAACGAATTCAATAATGGGAATGAATCGATGGTGGCGAGCCTTTCGAGTAAGAGGAAGGGCGGGATTATCTATCAGCCCCCCTCTCAGGATCATTACCAGAACATTGATGCCGATCAATTGAGTAAGAACCCAACGAAATCATTTCTCGTGGACAAGGGTCCGTATCCTCTTATGGAGTATGTCGATTTCTTTGGGTACCCTTTTGTCTATCTTCATCATAATGATTATCGCAATCCGGCCTCTTCGGTTACCCGGTACAAATTCGATCCAAGTGGATCTGGGAAGACGATCAAGCCGGTAAAAGGAGTGGGAACTTCTTGGGCGATGCCGGATAAGTTCCAGTTGATTTCTCCAGGCCCCGATGGTGAGCCTGGAACGCCGGACGATATCCAAGGATTTTAAATGCGGCAGAAGGGACTCACACTTCTTGAGTTGCTCACCGTTATCGTGATCCTCTCGTTGATGATGGGGATCACTATCTCTCTCTTTACCAATGCGAATAAAGATCTCGGTGTCCGTGCATCGGCGAACCATGTTATTTCGCTGATTCGCTCGGTGCGGGATCATTCTCGCATCGGAAGCGAACCCGCCTGGGTGGTTCTCAATCCTTCAGAAAGATCGATTCATGCGTTGACGCAGAAGACGTATGGGGAGTGGCATTTTGAAGATACGGATTCGACCGGGGCCTTCGGGCGCAACGCGAACATCAGCAAGGGGACTCTGGTTCCGGGGCGGATCGGAATGGCGGTTAGTCTAAGCGGATCCGGATCGGTGGACTGTGGGGTCATTCCTATCTTTGCTCCCGACCAAGGGTTATCCGTAGAGTTCTGGTATTACCGGGTCAATTCATCTCGGTCCCAGACTCTCTTTACCATTGGGGACCAGGCGGAGATGAAAGTCTCTTCTTCTGGGAAAATAGTAACGAAGTTGGGGAATCTCTCTTTGAGTTCCGGGAAAATTACGCTTCGTACTGCGGGGGTCTGGTATCACGTACACCTGGTCCATAATGGCCGAGAGATGCAACTCTTTCTCAATGGGACCCGCGTGGCAAGCAAGGAGGGAACGGTACAGTGGACTCGAGAGGATTCCCTCGTCATTGGAGCGAGTCGGGGAGGAATTCGGGGAATTATCGATGAGTTTCGGATCGGTTTGATCTTTGCCCGAGAGAAGCATTTCTTTCCAAAAGAGGTTTCTGTTGAGTTGGCTCCCGGACTCCTTCCGAAAGATCAGAAGGAATTTCTCATCTATTTCGACTCAGAAGGCCGATTAG
>CAYRLD010000383.1:0-2698 GCA_964424925.1 uncultured Planctomycetales bacterium | reverse complement strand
TCCAACCTGTTTTCTTCTGACCCAAAAGATCCAACCTTTCTGCATTTTCTCAATATTCTCCTCCATAGCTTCAATGGACTTCTCGTTTTCGCCCTCCTTCGCCTTTTCATTAGAAATTCATGGGCGGCAGCCGCAGGAGCCCTTCTCTTTTTGGTGCATCCCATTCAGGTAGAATCGGTCGCTTGGATCTCTGAATTTCGAGGCCTTCTTTCCACCTGTCTCGGATTCTCAGCGCTTCTGCTCTACTTTAAGAATCTATCGGACCCGTCGAAAAGATGGCCCCTGCCTGTGGCGACACTTCTGTTCAGCCTTGGTCTCCTTTCAAAACCTTCCATAGCGATTCTCCCGCTGTTTGCTTTTGTTATGCACTACGTTCTGTACCGTCCCGAAATCAGAAAACTTATCTTCCACCCATGGCTACTCACCTGGACAGGGCTGTCCGCCGTCACCGCCCTGATAACCGCCTCCTCCCAGGCATCACTTCACCCTTACCCTCTCTGGAGCAAGCCCTTTATCTGGATGGACGCAACAACCTTCTATCTCTACAAACTTTTCATCCCCCTGGAGTTATCCCCCGCCTATGCCAGAACTCCCCAGCACGTAATCGAGCAGGGAATGCTCTATTTTCTCTGGATCATCCCCGTCACGATCGGAATTTCCCTCTGGTATCTCCGAAAAAGAATTCCTCTGGTGGTTCTGGGATCAGGTCTCTTTCTCCTCGGATTTCTCCCGGTATCCGGCTTGAAGGAATTCCATTTCCAAGATTGGTCGACCGTTGCCGACCGATACATGTATCTATCCATGCTCGGAGTGGCGCTGGCCTTTGGATCAATCGCATCCACGATGAACAGAAAGTGGCAATGGGGCCTCTTTGGAGGCCTCCTCCTTTTGCTGGGGGGAAGAAGCGCCTTTGTTCAGGTTCCTGTCTGGAAAGATCGTATCCAACTCTGGAGTCATGCCATCAAGGTCACACCGGAAGCATCCAAAGCGTACAAGAACAGGGGAACCGCCTATCTGGAAAAAAAGAAGTTCCAAAACGCGATCATCGATTTCGATCGGGCGCTGCAAATCAAACCCGAGTTTGCGGAAGCCTTCTACGCTCGCGGACTTGCCTATTTGAAAATGGAAAACCTTGAAGCCGCCATGACTGATCTGAATTCCTCGCTCAAATACAGACCTCATTATCCGGAGGCCTTTGTAAACAGAGGGGTTGTTTACAACAAGAAAGGGGAACGGGAAAAAGCCTTTACCAACTTTGATAAAGCTCTTTCCCTTGATCCGTATAATGTGGAGGCCTTGAATAATCGAGGGGCTCTTTACAGCCAGAAAAACGAACCGGACAAAGCCATGACTGATTTCACAGAAGCAATCCGGATCGCACCCCAATTCGCCAATCCATACCGGAATCGAGGAATCATCTTCTACCATCAAAAGGAATTCAAAAAGGCTCTTGCCGATTGGAAAAAAGCGCAGCATTATGGGGCCAGATTGGATCCGATCTTTCTGAAGGAGCTCGAAGAAAAGGCAAGAAAATAAATACCGGGAGGTTGCCTCAGCTTGGCCTGACCGTGAACCGGAAGATACTTGAGGAGCTTATTCGAAAGGCGAAAAAGCAGGGGAGAGCCTCCCCGAAGATCCCAGGCAAATAGAAAGCAGATGAATCTTCTAACACAAAAACTACGGGAGATGACAAAGGATCACTGGCCGATCCTCCTGATCCTCACGGTTACCTTTTTCCTCATGTCCCCTGCTTTGAAGAATGATTTCGTAGCCTGGGACGACAACATCCACATATATGAAAACAAGGACGTCCTTACGTTCGATCTGGAGAGTACCGAACGGATTTTAACCACTCCGATCAAGGGAACCTATCACCCCCTGACCACCCTCACCTTTGCCCTCGAACACCAATTCTTCGGGCTCGACCCCTTCTGGTTTCATCTCAACAACATCCTTCTGCACCTTGCCTGTACCTTTCTGGTCTTCCGTCTCATGCTCCTCTTAAACCTCGAAACGGCCTGGGCCCTGTTGGTCGCTCTTCTGTTTGGAATCCAACCCATGAGGGTGGAATCCGTTGCCTGGATCACAGAACGAAAAGATGTCCTGTTTGGGGTCTTCTACCTGGCCGCCCTGATTCAATACCTTCAGTATCAGAAACACGGGAAGCGAAAGCACATGGTGCTCGTCTATCTCTTCTTCGTGCCCGCCCTCCTTTCGAAAATCCAGGCGGTCTCTCTTCCCTTATCGATGTTGTTGCTCGATTACCTTCTCGGACGACCCCTTCGATTTCGATTACTCGTGGAAAAGATCCCCTGTTTTCTTCTCTCCCTGGCCACGGGACTGGTCGGTATCTTTTTCCTCAAACAGAACGAATCCCTGGGAAGTGTAGACCATTCCCTTTTCGAGGGGATTCTGATCGGGACTTACTCCCTCTCTGTCTATCTGGTCAAGTCGATCTTCCCCTATGAAATGGTGGCGATATACTCTTTTCCGAACCCAGGTGAACTGGGGACAATATTTTATCTCAGCCCCCTTCTCCTTCTCGGGCTTGGATATATCATTTTCGTATCGATCCGCTTTACAAAAAAAGCACTCTTTGGATCTCTTTTCTTTCTCGTGAATATTGCCTTCCTCCTGCAAATCGTCAATTCAGGTCAGGCCTTTCTTGCCGACCGATTCACCTATATTCCCTACATAG
>CAYRLD010000382.1:0-2708 GCA_964424925.1 uncultured Planctomycetales bacterium | reverse complement strand
CCCATTTTTCGTTCGGGCATTCCGTGGGGGCAGGAGAGGTTCAGTTCGATTCCGTCGACGCCGGTGTCCTGCACCATCTTGGTCAGTTCCTGCCACGCCTCTTTTTTGTACTCTTCCATGATGGAGGCGATCAGAACATGCTTTGGATGCGATTTTTTGATCTCGGCAAATTCTTTAATCCAGGTTTCGATCGGACGGTCGGAGATCAGCTCGATATTCTCAAAACCGATCACTTCTCCGGTCTTTCGGGATTTGAGTTTCCCGAATCGTGGAGAGACATTCTTTACCTTGTGGCTCTCGAGACTGACGGTCTTCGCGACCGCTCCTCCCCAGCCAGCATCGTACGCATTGCGAATCACCCGGGCGTTGGTTCCGGGGGGGCCGGACCCCACCATGAAGGGATTGGGAAATTCGATCCCGTTTACGGTAATCGACAGGTCTGCCATAAGTTCTCCCCTTAAATATCTTATTTTGCGTTATGGGCTGCTGGGGCCCAAGTATACCGCCTTGAGCTCCGTATAGAAATCAATTGCTGAGGTTCCCATTTCCGCGATTCCATGCCCAGAAGCCTTTCTTCCACCGAAAGGGAGTTCTGGTTCATCCGCGGTTGTCGGTGCATTTATATGTGCAATCCCGGCATCGATCTCTTCGATAAACCGAGAAATTTTGAGCGGGTTCTTTGTATGCAAGGCTGCGGAGAGCCCATATTTCACCTCGTTGGCGACGATGAGGGCCTGTTCAAAATGGCCGACCCGTTGTATGGCGAGGATCGGTCCGAAGAGATCCTCTTGACCAAGAGGGGTGCGTGGAGAAACGTCGTCAAAGAGGGTCGGCTCGAGGAACCATCCCTCCCGGTCGATTCTCTTCCCTCCTGTCCTGAGGACCGCCCCATCTTTCTTCGCAACCTCGATCGCTTTGAGGAGAGCGTTCATTCTCTCTTCTGTGATGACCGGGCTCGATTCGAATTGGGAGAGGCGTTTTTCGATAAGTTCCAGTAGTTTCTCTGTGACTTGGTCCTCGACAATGACGCGGCTGGTGGCGGTACATCTCTGACCGGCCGAGCCGAACGCGCTCTGAACGATATGGTCCGCCGCCTGTTCGAGGTTCGCATCCCCCAGAACGATGGCAGGGTTCTTTCCTCCCATTTCGCACTGAACCTTTTTCCCTTTGCGGGCGGCTCCTTCTGCGAGTCTTTTTCCCGTTTCGGGGCTTCCGGTGAAACTGATCGCACGGACAGCGGGGTGGTCGAGGAAGACTTCCGAAGAGGTCTCTTCTGATGTATGAACGAGATTTAAAACTCCGGGCGGTAATCCGGTTTCTTCAAAAATTTTGGCGACCCATGTTGCCGAAAGAGGGGTCAAGGATGAGGGGGTAAAGACGACAGAGCAGCCTGCAAGAAGTGCCGGTGCGATTTTCCAGAAGGGGGCTGCGAGCGGCATGTTGAAGGGGGTCATAATTCCGACCACCCCGAGCGATTGTCGAATCGTGTAGCGACTTTTCTCAGATGTGGTGGTTAATCGAGGTGCCTCTCCTACTACCCATTCGAGTATGCGGATCGTGTGGTTTAATTCTTCTTCCGCTTCTCGGGGTCGTTTTCCCTCTTCTCTCGTGATTCCCGCTATGATTTCTTCTTTTCGATTCCCTAGGATTTCCCGGGCCCGGTTGAGGAATTCAACCTTCTCCTGCACGGGGATCGTCTTCCATTCAATGAGTGCTGCTTCGGCAGAACCGATCGCCCAGCGTAGGTCTTCGAGTGTCGAAAGCCGTACGGTTCCGAGTGTGTCTGTGGGATCGGCGGGATTCAGATTCGGGATCGTTTTCTCCGAATTCGAATCTACCCATTCTCCGTTGATATAGTTTTGGTAGGTTTCCATATTGCGTAAAGTAAGAAGGCGACTCCGAACCCGATGAACCATGCAAAATCAAACATTGTTCCGAAAACCTCTGGAATTCCTTCAATGGAAGTCGTTTTGGAAAGGAATCCAGGGAGATTAGGAAGGACCGCGAGGAGAAGAACAAAAAGAGTTTTTCCATTTATGCCGCAAAACAGGCCCTCTTCCCGATAAAGTTCGGGAAGTTCGAGAATTCGTTTTCGAACGATGTAGTAGTCGGCAATCAGGATTCCGGCGATCGGTCCAAGAAGTGCGCTGTAACTGAGCAGCCAGGTGATGTAAATATCGGCATTGGCCAGTAATTTCCAGGGCATGATGAGAATCCCGATAACAGCGGTAATCAATCCTCCCGTTTTGAAACTGATCAGGTTTGGTTTCAAGTTGGAGAAGTCGTTCGCAGGGGAGACGACATTCGCAGCGATGTTGGTGGTCAGTGTGGCGATCGCAAGAAAAATCATGGAGACGACGACGATTACGGGATTCTCAAACCGCCCCAGCAGTACGATCGGATCCCAGGGAGCCTGTTCGGTGACGATGATGTCCTTGAAGATGACCACGGCCGCGCAAGTGACGATGATTCCAATAAAGGCGTAAAACCCCATTGTTGCGGGAAGACCGATCGCCTGCCCCAGAATCTGTGATTTCTGATCCTTCGCGAAGCGGGTAAAGTCGGGAATGTTCAAAGAAAGAGTCGCCCAGAATCCAACCATGGCCGTGATTGCCATGAAGAAACTTCCCCAGTTCATCCCACCCGGCTCGCCTTCAGGAGGCTGTGGAGTCACCGGGATCTTCTTCTCGAATGAGCCGGTTTCCCCT
>CAYRLD010000381.1:0-2715 GCA_964424925.1 uncultured Planctomycetales bacterium | reverse complement strand
CAGACGAGACCCAACGGTAACAAGAGAGCGAATCGTCTTCCGCCCCCACCCCAATAATTTCCGCGCAACATGAGCCTTTGAAATCCCAATGAACGCTTCCGGTTCCGCTTCAGCCAGACAGAGGCCCAGATTCCGCAACCCGATCCCCGGATCGATTAAAATGGGGATCGCACCCAATTTGAATAGTCCAAACGTGAGAGCAAATAGTTCGAGACTCGGCTTTACCATGACGACCGTGCGGGTCCCCTTCTGGATCCCGTACTGAGGCAACCCCCTCGCGACTTGATCGCTCGCTTCATTTAATTCCCGATAGGTCCACCGCAGATAGGTATCGGGAGAAGCCCCCCTTCTGGGAGGAGCCGCAATAGCGAGTGAATCGGGCTGTTGGATGGCCATATCCGAAAGGGAGGAGGCGATGTTGACCGATCGTTCCGCGGCTTTCACATCCTTCATCGAGTTTCGGCCGGTACCGGATGGGTCTGGATGAAATCTCGTACACGAGAGATCACCTCCTCAGAGGCATCTTCTAAGATATAGTGACCGCAATCCTCAAAGCGATGGACGACGGCATGGGGCCAGCGGGATTCCCACTCGGCCAGGAAATGGTCATCGAAGACGAAGTCCTTCGCGCCCCAACAGACGAGAACGGGAGTCTCTTTGAAAACCGAAAGTTTCTCGGCCGTCTTCTCCACCATCGACCAGGAGGGGTCGGAAGGAGAGAGCGGAATATCCTGAACGAATCGCAATGTCGCAATCCGGTTCTCTACCGAATCATAGGGTGCGCAATACGCATCGCGGATCTCTGGGGGCATCGGATTGCGCGTCACCGCCATCTTTGTTGCCCCCCGACTGAAGGCATTAAAGCCAAGGACAAGCCACTCCCCTACTTTTGTGTTGCGAACAAGACTGAGAGTCCACGGCATTTTCTTCGATTCCGGCAAAGGGAAGGCTCCTGTATTCAGAAGCACAATCCGTTTCACTTGTGCCGCATGTTCTACCGCCCAGGCAAGACCGATCATTCCTCCCCAGTCATGAACGACCAGGGTGATGTCCTTCCCCAAGTCGAGACGCTTCATCAACTCTGTAAAATCGCTTACTCGACGCTCTAGCGTATAAGGATAGTCTTCCAAAGAAGGCTTATCCGAAAAGCCGCATCCGATATGATCAGGAACGATCACTCTGTGCTGGTGGCTCAAGGAGGCGGCGAGATTTCTGTAATAGAAGGACCAAGAAGGGTTCCCATGAACCATCACCACCGGAGAGCCCTTCCCTTCATCAATCGTATGAAGTTGATGCCCCCCAATATCGAGGTACCGCCCCTTAAAAGGATAAAGCTCCTGGGAAACGTGCATGACCTCTACCAGACGATCTCAGCCATCGAACAGTTCAGGCCGCTTCCGATTCCCATAAGGGCGCAACGAGTTCCTTCTTTCACACGCCCTTTCTCAATCGCTTTACTCAACGTGATCGGAACAGATGCGGGCCCTACGTTTCCAAACTCAGGGAACGTCAAAAGAGCTTTTTTGTGATCGAGGCCGAGAGCTTGAATCAAAGAGGCCGTATGAACCTGGCTTACCTGATGGAGGACGAGTTCATCCAGTTCCTCCCCGACCCAATTCATTTCCCTCTTCGCCTTGATCCAAGTCATTCCTGCTAATTCTACGCCCGCTTCCAACAGCGCACGCGTATCCGTTTCCATCCAATCCATTTGCCCCCGACACATATCCCTATGTTGTGTGGCCGCAAGGCTTACCCCGCCAAGATACCGGTGAGAAAAGTCAGGGTTTTCATCCGCTCGACCCAAAAGCATGGCAACAGAACCAGAGCCAAGGGTAAGAGCCGCAAATTGATCCCGAACCTGTTCCATCGTTATGGAAGGCTTCAGCATTCGTTCAATCGTCGCTTCCGTAACAGGACGACAAGATTCGCCATCCACAATAAGGGCATAGTCAATCGATCCCTTTTCCAGCATCGATGAGACCATTTCCATCGAATTCAAGAATGCAAGGCACGCATTTCCCAGGTCATAGTTCAAACACTCGGAAGAAAGTTCCAATTTCCCGTGAACAATACAGGCCGTGGAAGGCTCAAGATAATCACGGCAGACGGAAGAGTTCACAAGAATCCCAACGCGAGAAGGGTCGATTCCAGAAGTTTCGAGGACTTTCTTTGCGGCCAGAGTTGCCGCATCACTCGGCATGAATCCCTCATCCCAATACCGCCGTTCCCGAATACCCGCAACCTGTTCCAGAAGGTTATGGCGCATTCCAAAACGGTCGAACGTAGGAGCCAACCTCTTCACAATTTGAGAGGAAGAGATCACATGAGGGGCATCTACAGATTCCAGGCCCAAGATCGCAATGTTATCGAAACGCATGGGGTCTCCCGCCCAATAGAAAATCGAAGTCCCATATAGTAATAATCCGCCACTAGAATTCAATCTTGACTTGTTGCCCCCACTGAAATCGGAGGCTAAGATGCCTTTATGGGAGAATATCCGTGAGAAAGTGGGATGTCCTAATCACCGCGAACGATGGGCAGAAGTTTTATCAGAATATTCATGTCATCGAAACGAACCCAGAATCGGCCAGCGCTTATGTACAAGAAAACTTTCCCGACCATCAGGTCCGCCAAACCGTAAAGGTTGAAAAGATTGAATTAATCGAGGAAGCGGAATTCTTCCTGCCAGGGATTGTTTACAAATCAGGAAAAGCG
>CAYRLD010000380.1:0-2734 GCA_964424925.1 uncultured Planctomycetales bacterium | reverse complement strand
ATCCGTTCGGGGGAACGAAGCCTGGGCACCAGCAAGAATGGAAGATCCAGGACATGGTCTCTTTTATCATCCGAGAACTCCTCGACCGTGCCGAAGATGAACTTGGTCAGATCGTTGGGCAAATCGTGGCCACCTTCCCACCGATGTTTTCAGCGGATCGAAAGCGTGCGCTCCGCGAGGCTCTTGAGAAAGCGCTTCGTGATCGAGGGATTGATGTCGACGAAAACAGCATCATCCTCGACCTCGATGAAGCGAATGCAGCGGCCTTCCACTACATCTACACAGACCTTCTTGAAGAATTTCGAAAGTTCCAGGTAACAGAAAAAGAAGCCGACCTTCTCGCCTTCGATTTTGGTGGTGGGACGATTGATATCGCCCTTGTCGGCGTAAAAATCACCCGAACCGGTGATGGAAAGATCCAAATTGAAAC
Source organism: uncultured Planctomycetales bacterium (assembly GCA_964424925.1). Taxonomy (GTDB): domain Bacteria; phylum Planctomycetota; class MHYJ01; order MHYJ01; family JACPRB01; genus CAYRLD01. Next base: position 2,304 of record CAYRLD010000380.1, on the reverse strand, counting down.
CGAACTCAAAGGGCTATCCGGAGAAGAGACCTACGGCGGTGATAATGTAACTCTCGACCTCTTCCGAATTGCGAAGTGGCAAGTGGCCCTATCGGTAGCGGAAAAAGCACACAAAGCGAAAGAAGAACTCCGCAAAGCGGAAGAGAAGACCGAAAAAGCGGACGACGATATCTGGGGAGCCTCTTCCGGAAAGCAGACCTCGGCAGAAGAAGAGCTTCTGAAGCCACAACAGGCGGTGGCCGAGGAAGAAGAAACCCAGGAAGAGCAACCGGAAGAGGATCCGGAATTGGCTCAGATTGTCAACCGGACGGCTTCGGGCGTTACCGAGAATGCAATGGCGATCCTTGTCCAAGAAGCCGAAACGATCCGAACGGCCGTCCAGAATGGGTCGATGCCAGAAGAGGTCATCAGAGCCTCTGAAGGAATTCGGGAGCAAGCGGATCGAAGAATCAAGCAACTGGACGATGCAATTGAAACACTCATCCCCACGCGGTTCTCAAACTATACCGACACGGATCCGCACAAAGAGATCCTGGCCCGAAAACTCTTCCACGAATTGTGGCACGAGATGGATGCGTTGAAAATCCGTCTTTCAGTCGCAAAAGGAGAATCCAGACCGATCTCCGGAGTCCTGCGATACATCTCTAAGTACATGGGTGTCGATCCGATTCTCTTCAACGAGATCACCTTCGACATGGGACAACTGGAGAAAAGAATCGATGGAAAACTAGGAGCGGTCGTCAAAAAAGCGTACGACCTCTATCAGGGCGCATCCGGAAAATCGACCGGAGGGATCTCCGTTTCCACGAAAGCAGATACGAGCAACCTTCGCGTTCTCCTCTTCGGGAACTCTTCCAACCTTCCCGTGGTTCGAGAAAAGGTCGCTGAAATTTTCCAGGTCCCTAATGAGAACCTGATTCAGAATCGGGAAGAATTAAAAACCGCCGTCGCTTCTGGCGCGTGCGATGAATACGGGCTTCGAAAAGATTTTGGAGAACGAGGACTGATTCAGTACAAACCGGTCGGTTTCCTCGACAAGATCCCCTACGCAATGGGGCTCTACCACCGAGATCTCAGCCTCGTCGGATGGGAAAACGGATTCTGGCCAATCTTCGAACGGGGAACCGCCATTGGGCAATCGAAAGAACTGGATGAGAAATCGAATTTCCTCATCCATCAGGATATCCGGGAACTCGCAATTTATATCGACTATCGAGATGGATCGGGCCCTCACTACATTGGCTTCTTCGACTTTGCCAACCCTCTTGAAGAAGGAACCGATCAAGCGGTCTTTGAACAGGATGCAGGAGAGTCGACCGCACAATTCCGAATTCGAGTCGACCTACTGGAAACACGCGAACTTGTAGCTACGAACCTAACCACTGGACAGAAATTCGGTATGGTCTTGGAGAAAGAAGCGTGGATCAGCAAGGAGAACCCTTTCGCGGGGATCCACTAGATCCGAAGATGGTATGGGATTTTCCGACGAGCAGAAAGATGCGCTCCGCCGCCTTCACAAGGCGTGTGCCGAAGTACAGCAGGCACTCGATATTCTTCTGAAGGAGGAAACTTCCTCTTCAGAATCGACCCCGGTGGCCGAACCGATCGTAGAAGAGGACTCCCCTTTCCATCTTCTCACCCAATTCCAGAAAGAAGCGATCCAGGCAGGGGTGGATCCCGTTGACGTCCGCTTCGCGGGAATCGCACCGGAAAGATTCCCCGAACTTCCCGAAGAAAAACAACGACGCTTAATCGGAGATTGCCTTCGATTTATCGATAAAATCTTGTGGAAGTACCACTTTCTTCTCTCCGACGCCCAGAAGGATCTCGCGAAAAACAGTCTCTCCGAGATCGTACAGAGTATGGGAATCGAACATGAAGAGGTCCCCGTTTTTACCGGGTCCGGCTCGCCTTCCTGTGACGCCTTCGCAAATGCGGCCAAAACAATGGTAAAAGAGAATACCGGAGGCGGGACCGACACCCTCGAAGAGGTCATGAAACTCTGGGACAAACTTGCCCACGCAGACGAAGAGCAGGAACTTCTTCTGGTGCGATATGCGATCAATACCATGCAACCTCTCGGGTCCCGAGCAAGCGACGCCCTTGTTTCTTTCCTCGCGACGAAAGGAATCCGAGAAGTTCCCGCTCAAACGGGAGCCATTTTTGATGAATCATACAGTCCGGGAAGATACGAAAGACGCCGGATACGATCCTCTCACCCGCGCAACAGCATCGTACAGGTCCATCAGCGTGGGTTCCTCGGCAAGGATGGAGTCCCCCTTCAAAGAGCGATCGTCTCCGTCA
>CAYRLD010000379.1:0-2771 GCA_964424925.1 uncultured Planctomycetales bacterium | reverse complement strand
AAGTTGCAAGATTGACCTGATAAGTGCCAACATTCGTTTGCACTTAGAGCAATCCACCCCTCTTCTATCGCGAAAAAACAAACAAAATTATTGGCATGCCCCTTGCTCTAGAAACAACTGAGAACTGAAAGGGAAAAGAATGAAAAATGTGGGAATGATGATTGCGGTCCTCGTAGGAATTTTGTTGTCCACGCAGAGCGCCATGGCGCAACAATCCGGAACTGGAAAACCGGATCCGGCCAAGAAGAAACTGATCGAGAAGAAGAAGGCCGAAGCCAAGAAGGGGATGGAACAGAAGAAAAAGAAAATGGAAGCGCATAAGAAAGCGCATCAAGAAGGCAAATGCAAATGTAAGAAGGGCGAGGCCCGAAAGAAAAAGATAGAAGCACATAAAAAGGCGCATCAGGAAGGTAAATGCAAATGCAAGAAAGGCCTTAAGAAAAAGGGTGATCCGAAAAAGAAAAAGCCTTCCAAAGGGTAGACAATAAACTTTAAATCCCGCTCCAACCGCCCCGACCCGTCGTCGGGGCTTTTTTTATTTTGCACACCTATAGGACCTATTCTGTCACACACCTATGCGATGCTCTTTTTGATGAGAGTCTACGGTGGGAAACAGAGGTCGTCACATTCCGAGGCTTTCACCTCTCCGCAAGCGAACCAGAGTCGTTGAGGAGAAAGCCGATGTGGCTTATCGAATTCTAGGTATTGACGACCGATTTGGAGGGATGTCTAATGGCAGCCATCACAGTAACGAAGGAGAGAGAAATGAGTGTGCAGAATCCCCCCCGTGATAACCGCAGAGTCGATGCGCTCAAGTCAGCGCTCACCCAGATCGAAAAGCAATTCGGAAAAGGTTCGATCATGCGCTTGGGAGAAGGATCCCATCTTGAGATCGAGGGAATCCCAACAGGATCACTTTCGATCGACCTTGCCTTAGGAGGAAAAGGCTTTCCTCGTGGACGAGTCGTTGAAGTCTTTGGACCGGAAGGTTCAGGAAAGACGACTCTCTGTCTTACCCTTATCGGCAACGTACAGAAGTCGGGAGGGCAAGCCGCCTTTATCGATGCAGAACATGCCATCGACCCAACCTACGCACAAAAATTAGGGGTCGACCTCGATGCCCTTCTCCTCTCTCAACCTGATTCGGGAGAACAGGCCCTAGAGATTGCGGAGATCTTGACCCGCTCGAATGGCCTCGACGTCATCGTTATCGATTCGGTCGCCGCTCTGGTTCCCAAAGCGGAACTGGAAGGGAACATGGGGGATACCCATGTCGGGCTGCAAGCACGACTCATGAGTCAAGCTCTTCTAAAACTAACGGCCGCGGTATCAAAATCGAAAACCAGCCTGGTCTTTATCAACCAGATTCGAGAAAAGATCGGCGTCATGTTCGGGAATCCAGAAACCACTCCCGGGGGACGTGCTCTGAAGTTCTACTCCAGCGTTCGCGTCGATGTTCGCCGGATTGGCCAACTGAAGGACGGAGACCAGGCGGTCGGAACAAGGGTGCGCTGTAATATAGTGAAAAACAAGATCGCCCCTCCCTTCAAGAAAGCGGAAATAGACATGATGTTCGCAACCGGAATTTCCTATGAAGGGGATCTGCTCGATTATGGCCTGAACAACGGGATTCTCGAACGAGCCGGAAGCTGGTTCTCCTATAAGGGAGAGAAACTCGGACAAGGTCGCGAACGGGCTCGGGAATTCCTCAAAGAGAACCCGAAAATCGCAAAAGAGATCGATCAGGGCATCCGGGAAAAGCTCGGGTTTGAGATGCCTGCCGATCCTGAACTCACTCCAGATCCGGCTCTCGAAGAGACAAAGAAAGCGCCGGAAAAAACAAAAGTAACCAAGTAACTACGATCCCCCTTCTCGGACAATTCCGGGAAGGGGGATTTTCCATTCCCCTCCCCTTGACACCATCCCGAGGCCTCCCCATAATCTCTGCCCGATGAAGGTTGATGAAATACGGGAACGATTCTTACGTTATTTTGAAGAGAGAGGGTGCACTCGCCACCCTTCCGATTCGCTCGTTCCCACAAATGACCCCTCCCTTCTCTTTACCGGCGCGGGAATGAACCAGTTCAAAGACATGTTCCTGGGAAGAGGCGCCCTTCCCTTCAAACGAGCAACCACCTCCCAAAAATGCCTTCGCACCGGAGACCTCGACCTCGTCGGAAGAACGAGCGGGCATCAGACCTTCTTCGAAATGTTGGGTCATTTCAGCTTCGGAGACTATTTCAAAGCCGAAGCGATCCCGTGGACATGGGAGTTCTATACAAAGGAACTTGGGATCTCGCCGGACAAATTGAGCGTTTCCATCTATAAGGATGATGAGGAGGCGTACGACATCTGGCTAAACTCTGTCGGAATCCCTCCAGATAAGATTATCCGCCTCGACGAAGATGAAAACTTCTGGCCCGCGAGCGCTCCTTCCAAAGGCCCTAATGGCCCTTGCGGCCCCTGCAGTGAAATTCATTACGACTTTGGGGCCAAATTTGGATGCGGCCTTCCCGAATGCGATGTGACCTGCAGTTGTAACCGATACGTAGAAATCGGAAATATCGTATTTACTCAGTTTGAACGAAAAGACGGTGGTGTACTCGATCCTCTGCCTCAAAAGAATATCGATTTCGGCGGAGGACTCGAACGGGTTGCGGCCGTTATTCAAGGGGTGCATTCCAATTTCGAAACAGACCTTTTCCAAGAGATCATTGCGGATATATCGCAGCGAATTGGAATCGCATACGAAACCGGAACAGAATCCTCTT
>CAYRLD010000378.1:0-2792 GCA_964424925.1 uncultured Planctomycetales bacterium | reverse complement strand
GGTTTGATTCCGTAGGTTTTCATTCGTCGATAGATTGTATTTTTACTGATTCCAAGCTTCTTCGCAGCCGTAGTCACATTTCCTTTGGAAGTTTTCAGGGCCGATTCAATCGCGTGGATCTCCATATCGGACAAGGAGGCTGGGTCTTTATGTACTGACTCCTCGTCGGCCGGTGCGAACTGGTTGGGGAGCATTTCGGATGTGATGAGCGCTTCGGGGTGCAGTACGAGGAGTCTGCGGATCGAATTTTCGAGTTCTCGCACGTTCCCCGGCCAGTCGTAATTCTCGAGCCCTTTTGCGGCCTGGGGATCGATATCGCGTGGACCTGTCGGGGAGGTGTCGTATTGCCGGATAAAGTGACGAGCGAGTTCTACAATGTCATCCCTCCGGTCACGAAGAGGAGGGGCTTGGAGGGTGATTACGTTGATCCGGTAATAAAGATCTTCCCGGAGTCGGCCCTCCTTGATAAGCGCTTCCAGATCACGATTGGTCGCCACAAGAATCCGAGCCTGAAATTTTTCCATTTTTGTTCCCCCGACGGGGCGGAACTCTCGCTCCTGCATCGCACGCAGCAGTTTCGGTTGCAGTTCGAGGGGCATATCTCCGATTTCATCAAGAAAGACCGTCCCTTTTCCGGCCGCCTTGAGAAGCCCTGTTTTGTGTTGATCGGCGCCGGTAAAGGACCCTTTCATGTGACCGAAAAGCTCGCTTTCAACGACTGTGGGGGTCAGCGTCGTACAATCAATCGGTAGAAAGGGTTCTTCTGCGTTGGGCCCTAGAGTGTGAATGAGCCGAGCGATTAACTCTTTTCCTGTTCCACTCTCTCCCCGAATGAGAATGATTTCGCTCGTTTTCGCTACTTTTTCCATCATCGCAAGGAGATCTTTGATGATTTTCGACTTTCCGACGAGGCGGGGTTTCGAGCGCTCTTTTAGTTGTTGCTCTTCCCTACGGAGGATTCTTTTCTGCAAGGCTTGTTGAATCCTTCGGCGGAGATCTTCCACTTCAAACGGTTTTTCCAGGAAGTCGATCGCGCCGGTTTTCATGCACTCAACCGCAAGGGTGACATCTCCATGAGCAGTTAAGACAACGACATCGACGTCGTACCCTCCCCGGCGAATATGTTCGAGTGTCTCCGTTCCCGGCATTCCCGGCATGTTCAGATCAAGAAGGGCGAGGTCGACCGGTTGTTGTTTGAGGGTTTCGAGTGCGCTCGTTCCATTTTCGGCGAAGAGGATCTCGAATCCTTCGCCCCGAAGAGCCCGTCCGAGACTTTTCCGGATGAGCTCATCGTCATCGATAACTAGGATGACCGGTGCAAATGGGGGTTTCATTGGTTGTGCCCCCCAGAATAGCGAAAAAACAGGCCGAGTGCCAAGTTCTGTCCCCAAAAGAGCGATTTTTGCCCCCCTACAGTCCTCGGTATATTTCTAAAAATAGGCTCCTTTTCCCCAGAATAGCGTCCGGAAAATGTTCTTTAGAAAGGTACGTGAGTGAAAGCAGGAGGACGGGCATATGAAAAAAGCAATATGGATATTTATCGTTACCGTGGTGATGGGGCTTATTCTGACCAGTCAGCGGGGGAAGGAACAGGGACGCGTTGCGAAAGCCCCCCAGGCATTGGTCATGAATACGTCCATGGAAATGGACGAAAATGCTCCCTCTGATGAGAAGAGTGATTTTGCCCCCAAAAAAGAAAGGGACGCGCGCCTCTCTCCGCAATGGTACGAATTCCGTACCCTCGTCTCAGAAATCATGCAAAGGGAGGACTTGTCTCCCCAGGAGCGTCAGGGGCTCCTTGGCATGCTGTCTCCGACTTCTCGATGAGGAAGGGGTAGAAAGGGCGAATTTCTACACCGGGCGAAAATGATTTGGAGGAAATTATCATGATGAAATATTTAGTTTTGATTTTGGTCCTGGCGGTCTCGAGCTCACCCTTATTTGCAAAAGAGGGGGAAGCTTCTCCTTCTTTGTCCGAAAGAGTTCCCGGAGATGTAGATGCGAACGGGGATGCGAATCTTTCTGATGCGATCGTTCTTCTTCGGTATCTCTATCTCGGAGATCAAACGTATCGAGATGAGATTGAGGGGGAAGGTCGCGGGTACCTGAATCCCCAGGATGACTCGATCAATCTGAATGATGTGATCTACCTCATCAATTATCTGTATCGGGGGGGAGACGCCCCTATTGTTACCACGAGGATTCCGGCCAATACGGGAAGAATTCACCGGGAGATAGAGGGTGCGGGTTTTATATTCGAATGGAATGCGTCGAGGTTCATCGAAATCGGATGGCCGAAGGCGTTTGAGTCTCCCCGCTATTTCCGTGCGGTTAAGGTTCGACTTTCCTCTCTCGATACAGGACGAGAAGTGGACCTAACCAATATCGAATGGACCGGGCAGCGGAGTTCTCGAGTGGCTGTTCCCCTCCGGTCCGAATTTGTAGGTTCCTGGAAGGTCAGGCTTATTATGGAACCGCTCTCGAGGTTGACGTATCGCAGACTTCCCGTGACGGTCTCCGGCCCGACGTTCGATTTCCCGCAGATTTCTCTGGAGGAATACCCGGTTCGTTGGTCTCCCCTTTTTGGTGGGAGGCCTGATAGGGCTAATGTGCAGGATATCACCGGAACAACTCGACTATTGCAGAATACCGTCCACCCAGGGGGGCTCTTCCGGGTGGAAAGTCTCTTTCCTCCCGGGCAGCAGGTTTCCTACCTCTTGCTTCCGGAGACGTATATGGACTCAGAGGCAAGTATCGCTCCCCCAAACGATCAGACTTTTCGAGGAGAATCG
>CAYRLD010000377.1:1641-2803 GCA_964424925.1 uncultured Planctomycetales bacterium | reverse complement strand
AACTGTTCCTGCATCCCACGGGGAATGCGTCCCACCAGCCCACAGTCGAGAAGAGAAACTTTTCCCTCGGCGGTGACAAGGATGTTCCCGGGATGGGGATCTCCATGGAAGAATCCATCTTGGTAGACCATCTGAAAATATCCATCGAGAATGTTTCGCGCCGCTTTTTCCCGGATGTGGGGATCGTCCGGAAGATCGGAGGCTTTCTTTCCTTCAAGAAATTCCATACAGAGGACGGTCCGGCTCGAAATTTCAGGGAAGATTTCGGCGAAAGAGAGAGCTCCCTCATCTTTGAAGTTCCGTCCGAATTCCTGTGTGTTCCGTGCTTCGTTAATGAAGTCGAGTTCCTGGAAAATCGCCTGTTCAAATTCCTGAATGATTTCGACGGGGCGATAGATTCCCCCTTCCTCAATGGTCGCTTCAAGGAGTCTCGCGACAAGGTAGAGAAGGTGAAGATCGGAACGGATCGTTTTCTCAATGCCAGGCCGCTGAACCTTTAGAATCACCGCTCTTCCATCTTTCCGTGTTGCCCGATGCACCTGTGCGATCGACGCGCTCGCAAGAGGGTTTTCTTCTACGCTTTGAAAGATCTCATCGATCGGTTGATGCAGGGATTCCTCGAGAACTTTGGCAATCTCCTCGAAGGGCACGGGTGCGACATCATTCTGGAGCGTCTTCAATTCGTTGATATAGGTGGAGGGGAGAAGGTCGGGACGGGTGGAGAGCACTTGTCCCAGTTTTACGAAAGTGGGACCCAAATCTTCCAAGAGCAGCTTGAAGCGCCTGGGAGCTCCCGCCAGTTCCTTGACCAATTCGGGATCGAGGGACCCTTTCCCTCCGGTCAACTTTTCCGCGATCTGGTCGAATCCGTGTTTGGCCAGAACGAGGGAGATATCCTTCAGGCGTCCCAGATCATTGATAGCGGTTTGTAACATTCTTCCCCCCCGTTCTAACGCTGTTTTTTCACCGTTTCAAGACAATTACGGAACCTCTGGCTTCTTCCCTGCGTCAAAGGGGCAGAGTAAGGAGATATTCATTATGAATGTGATAAATATAGCGGCCCTTATCTTCCTCGGATTATGCCTTGTTCCCGATACCGGGAATGCAAATCATGTCCAGGAGGCGAGCCCGGTTATCTGGGAAACTTCTTTAGAAATAGATC
>CAYRLD010000377.1:0-1541 GCA_964424925.1 uncultured Planctomycetales bacterium | reverse complement strand
GAAATAGATCGTATTATTCCGCCCTTCGATCACTTTCAAATTTGTGGGACCATGCATCTGAGGATTCAACCACTTCTGAAGGAGATGGATTGGACTCCTCCCGCACCAGAAAAGAAGTACTGGGTCTATACCGTTTCCGGAACCTATTTTTACGATGATTACGAAACAGCGGTTTCTTTTGCGAAGCCGGGCGACCGGATCATTGTGGACTTCGATCGTTTTCTCACGATGGGGGATGGGAAGATTCAGGACTTTGCAGTCCTGGATTATGAAAAGGCGTGTTCTTTAGCGGGAGATCCGGAGTTTGAAAAGGCAACATCCATGTTCGATGTGTGGGTGATCAGAAAAGGAGAGCGCAAATGATTTGGATAAAAGTGACGCCTCTTTTCCTGGGGGCTTTTCTTTTGATGATGGTTCTTGCGCGAATGTCGGAAAAGAAAGGGGAGGGTGAAGTTCCCTTTGTCTTGGGCCCTTCCAATGATCTCGCGTCCTCTCCGGAAGAAGAAGCCTTTCCCCTTATGGATCCAACAAAGAATTCTACCGTGAAATCGGATCGCCCGCTTATGGTGGTTGAGACAAGCGTTCAGGAAGTTGTGTTGTGGTGATGTTGGATAAAAAAACGCCCCTCCTCCGGAAAGAGGAAGGGCGTTTTCGTAGTATCTCCGTTATTTGACCGGGGCCGGGTCGCAGCCGTACATCCCTTTTACCTTTCCGGAATTGGCGATCTTTAAGGCATCCTCAAGGGAAAGCCTGTGAAGCCAGATGTCCGACTTGATATTGAGGGTTCCTCCATCCTGCGGAAGTCCGAGCATCTGTTTGACCTTGTTTTCCCACGTGTCCTTCGGCTGGATCGACTCTTCCGCCGCGTTTCGGTCAAAGACCACCCGAGTGGCGTACAGTTTCGACCAGGCGGGACTGACCGGGACGGTGATCATTTCGGTCACGTTGTCGGTGGTATCATCGCCCAGTTTTTCGGCATCATCCTCGATATCCTCCAACGCGATTGCGGCGTCGAATTCGAAGTAATCCGATGTCAGGTTTCCGCAGAAGAGGTTTTCAACGAGGGTCAGGTTTGTAAAATCCTGCCCGTTCAGATTGGCCACCCCTGCGAAATCGCTGAAAGCAAAAACATTGTTTTTTGCGACGACCGGAACCCCCGGTTCCACATGCAGGCCACGTCCGCTCTGGGAAGACATGCCGTCATATTTCCAGGTGAAGAGGATGGTGTTATTTTCCACGAAGAATTCGGGGCGGTCCTTGTCTGATCTCCATGCGGTCAGGCAGGAAATACCGCAGCCGGTGTTGTTGACCGCCAGGTTGTTCCGGATGTACACCTTGTTACCAGCCATTGCTTTTACGGTGAAGGCTCCCGACATCGTATTCGGAGCGCAGTTCATCGCGATGCAGTTCTGGATGGTGATCGTTGCGTATTTGGGTGGCATTTCAATCCAGAGACCGGGGAAGTCGGGTGTCGCGTTTGCGCCGGTCTTGGGGGTGAACATCCTCTTGATTTTCAGGTCCCCTTCACCGGTGTACTGGTT
>CAYRLD010000376.1:0-2804 GCA_964424925.1 uncultured Planctomycetales bacterium | reverse complement strand
AAAGCATGACCGGACTGACCTTTCAAAATTGGAAGGCGTGGAACAACTGGTGGAGGAGTGGCGGGGTATACGAAAAAGACAACCGATAGACGCTGATCCTCGATCATGAAGTAAATCCCTTTTCGGGAAACGCTCCCCCGAAAACAGCGGACGGATTACTCTTCTTCCGAAAGTTGTTTGCGCAGTTTCTCGATCTCTTTCCTGTAGGCAGAGACGTTTCTCGCTTCGGGATCGAGTTTGATCACTTTTGTAAAATCCCCAATCGCCTCCTCCAATTTGCCTACCCTTGTGAGTGCTACCCCACGATTGGCAAGGGCGATCTTAAATTTCGGATCGATGTCGATTGCCTTGTCGTAATCTTCGATCGCCCTCTCCAGATCTCCATTTTCAAATCGAGCATATCCGCGGGCATTCAAGGCGATTGTAGATTTTGGATTGATTTCAATCACCCTGGTGTAGTCTTCAACCGCCTCATCAAGGTTCCCCCCTCTATATCGGAATGTTCCCCGGGATAACAAGGCGGATGTGTCTTTGGGACTAATTTCGATCGCCCGGGTGAGGTCCTCGATTGCCCCTTCCAAGTCTCCGATTTTTCCACGGACACTACCGCGATGGATCCAAGGCGTTGATAGCATGGGGTTGATTTCGATCACTCGGGTGTAATCTTCGATCGCCCCTTCCAGGTCCCCCATGTCTCTGCGGACATTACCACGGTTGTTCCAGGCCCATATAAATTCAGGATCGATTTCAATTGCCCGGGTGTAATCCGCGATCGCTTCTTCCATTTCCCCTGTTGCTCTACGGACGTTACCGCGACTGTTCCACGCTTTTGTGTATTGGGGATCAATTTGGATCGCCCGGGTGTAATCCGCGATCGCCCTGGCCAGGTCGCCCTTATTCTCCCGGGCCCCCCCACGGTTTTTCCAAGGTTCTGGTAATTCGGGGTTGATTTCAATCACCCGGGTGTAATCCGCGATCGCCCCTTCCAGATCCCCTACCTTTTTACGGGCATTGCCGCGATTGTTCCACGCCAGTATAAATTTCGGATCAATTTCAATCGCCCGGGTGTAATCCGCGACCGCCCCTGCAATGTCTCCTGCTTGACGCCGGGCATTGCCCCGGATATTCCACGCTTTTGTATATTGAGGGTCGATTTGGATCGCCCGGGTGCAATCTTCTATCGCCCCCTGTATGTCCCCCTTTTTCTCCCGGGTACTTCCGCGGTTGTTCCAATAAATAGCTTCTCCTGGGTTGATTCCAATTGCACGAGTGTAATCCCGGATCGCCCCATCGAGGTCTCCCATAATACGACGCGAGACGCCGCAATTGTTCCAAACCGCTGACGATCTTGGGTTGATTTCAATCGCCCGGGTGTAATCTTCGATCGCCCCTTTTAGGTCTCCTGCTTCCCTGCGGGCATTGGCACGTGCGAACCACGTGCCCGGAATATTCTTCCCCTTTTGCACGGCCCGATTCGCCAGATCAAGAGCCTTCTCTAAATCCCCTGCCCTGTATTCCTCGACAGACCGGGAGAGGAGGACAAAGGCGTTATCGTTATCCCCAAGATTCTGGGACCTCGTGGCGATTCTTTTGAGATTTTCTCCCCAAAGAACATCCTTGCCGAATATCTCTATCAAGTGCAGATAATAAAGGGCTTCGTAAGCCCGTTCGCTATCGAGACTTGCCGCCGCCTCCAAAAACTCCTTCGCCGCAGGAAACATTTCTCTGTCATGGGTTTCGTAAAGAAGCCGCCCCGCTTCGGTACACCAGATGGAATCGGAATCGCTCTCCGATGCCCCTTTCCGAAGAATCGCAAGTAATTTCTTGTTCCCCTCCCCCCAATCCAAAATCCTCCGGGCCTCCACCAATGATCGAGCCCGGAAAAGAGCCTGATTTGTCCGTTCCCGTTCCTGTTCCGCCTTCTCCCGCCCTTCTCTCTCGATTCGATTCCGCTCCAACAGGGTATACGCCCCAAAACTGGTTCCCAGAAGGATGGAGGCTGTAAGCGAAGCCCCCAGGATCCAGGGGAGAGGTTGCTTGCGGAATTTCTTTGCAAAGACATACCCAATCGTTGGACGTCGGGCATGGATCAAAGGCTCTTCATTCAGATAACTGTCCAGATCCTCACCCAAAGCCTCTACGCTGGCGTACCTGCGTGATTTTTCTTTTTCGAGGCTTTTCAGAAGAATCGCTTCCAAATCAGGTGGAATATCCGGACTCAACACACGCGGCCAGACCGGTTCCTTAAAGAGCACCTGCGTCAGGACATCGGTAGGCGACAAACCGGTAAAAGGAGGCCTCCCCGTGACAAGCATGTACAGAATCGCACCGATACCATAGACATCGCTCTGTTTGTCCGCCCGACCCCGAACTTGTTCCGGGGGCATGTAACTAGGCGTCCCGGCAATCACACCCGTCATGGATAAGGTTTGATCCTCCACCCGGGTCTCCTTCGCCAGACCAAAATCGAGAACAAAAATTTCGCCGTTGCGGTCTACCATGATGTTCTCCGGTTTGAGATCCCGGTGAACAACCCCCTTCTCGTGAGCATAGGTAAGACCTTCGACCACTTTCCGAACCGCAACCACCTTGTCAGAAAGCGACATCTCTTTCTGGGCAGATGCGAGCGTCTGCCCTTCGATCAACTGCATCGCAATGAAGGGAACCCCCTCTTTCTCTCCGACATCATAGATCCGGGTAATATTCGGGTGATCGAGTCCCGCCACGACCTGAGCCTCCCGACGAAAACAATCGAGGGCGTTTTCATCATCAACCCGCCTAAGCTGCTTCACGGCTACCCATCG
>CAYRLD010000375.1:0-2807 GCA_964424925.1 uncultured Planctomycetales bacterium | reverse complement strand
GAAGCGGTCGAGGAGGATTTGGTAATAGGCCTCTAAGTCTCCCATTGCCTAGGAGAAAAGGGCTTCGACGAACTCTTCTGCACGGAAGGGGGCGATATCTTCACTATTCTCGCCGAGCCCCATGAACTTCACCGGGATCTGGAGTTTCTCTTTGATTGCGACGACGATTCCTCCCTTGGCGGTCCCATCAAGTTTGCTGAGGAAGAGCCCTGTGACGTTTGTGGCCTCTCCGAAATGGTGTGCCTGAGAGACCGCATTTTGTCCTGTGGTTGCATCGAGGACGAGCAGTACCTCATGCGGGGCTCCGGGAATCTTCTTGGAAGCGACCCTTCCGATCTTGCTTAGTTCGGCCATCAGGTTTTCTTTCGTCTGGAGTCTCCCGGCGGTGTCAATGATCAGAATATCTGACTTTCGTGCAATGGCGGCATCGGCCGCGTCATAGACGACTGCGGCGGGGTCCGCCCCCATTTGATGCTTGACGATGTCGACGCCGAGTCGGTTCGCCCAGATATCGAGCTGCTCGACCGCGGCGGCACGGAACGTGTCACTGGCGCAAAGCAGAACTTTCTTTCCTTCGTTTTTGAACTGGTGTGCAAGCTTTGCAATGGAAGTGGTCTTTCCGGTTCCATTTACGCCACAAACAAGGATTACGGTCGGGGCGGTCTCTGCCCATTGAATTTCATTCCCATTTTCGACGAGTCTTTTTTTCAGATCTTCTTTTAGGAAGGGGATGATCTGATCTGTTGTCTTGATTTCGCCTTTCTTATACGCGTCCCGCATGTGGTCGATGATCTTCCCGGTCGCTTCGACCCCTACATCGGCGGTGAAGAGAGCTTCTTCGATTTCATCGAGATCGTCTTCGCTGATATTGCGGAAAACCTCGGCGATTTTCCGAATCGGGGCGAAAATGACCGAGGAGGTCTTCCGAAGGCCCTTTCGGAACTTGTCGACAAATCCTTTTACGATTCCCATATGGCCGACAGTCTACTGAACATCTCCTCTCCGTCAATAGTTTGCAGAGGGGGTCATTTCTTTGACCGGAGGAATCGAAGGGGGTAGGGTACGGATTGGCCTCTGGTCGCTTTTGGGGAAGGAATATCAATGTCTCGACTTCACATTCTGCTTCAGATCCTGTGGTCTGTTTGTTTCGTGGTGGGGGGGAGCGCATGGGCGGCCCAGGAACCTACCGGGAAGGATAAAGCGGTAGAAGAAAGCGCTCCTTCTGGTCAGGATGAGGACGCTCAAGAATCGGATCCGCTCGACGACATGTACTTCGACGAGAGGGTGATCTTCGAGAAAGTCCCTGAGGTGGTTACCCCTACGCGCACCAAGCGGACGATTCGGCGTGCTCCGGGTGCGGTGACCGTATTAAGAGGGGATCAGGTCATGCGTCTCGGTTGGCCGACTCTTTCGGATGCGATGCGTACGATTCCGGGCGCCGAAGTGATGCGGACTTTTTCCACTGAATCGAACGTCGCCTTTCGTGGCTTTAATGGTCCTTCGGGAACGAGTTCCGGGGTTCTTCTCTTGGTCGATGGCCGGCAAACCTATCTCGACATTACGGGCGAAAACAACTGGGATAACCTTCCGGTGGCTCTCGAAGATATCGACCGCGTGGAGATCATTCGAGGGCCTGGATCTTTTCTTTATGGTCCCAACGCTCTTCACGGGGTGGTCAATGTGATCACGAAGAGGCCCTCCGATACGATTGTAGAAGGGGAAACTTCTTCCAACCGGGTATCCACTACTCTCGGGAGCTACGATACGGTCATCTCTTCTGTCCAAGGGGCGTGGGGTGGAGAAGGGTGGGGATTACGAGCGACCGCAGGATGGAATGATGTTGATCCTCTTTCAGATATTGCTACTCCAGAATATTCCGGAGAACGGAGCAAGGAGATGGGGTTTGGGAATATTCTCTACCGAAGAGACTACGGCGAAGAACATGGATGGGAACTGGAAGCGGGATATCAGAGTGGTAATTACAGCACCGTTCGAACCGGGAATCTCTATGCGGAGATTGAACGGAGTTACGGGAAATTTAATTACTGGGTGGATGGCCTCACTATCCAATTGATTGCCGACTACTTTGACGGTGATGTGTATAACCTTGTCATTCCGCTTGTTCCTTCTGACAGTCGTGGAGAGAACCTTACCGGGAATCTCGATGTTCACTACACAACCGATTGGGAGTTTTCGGGAACCCATACCACGATCTTTGGGGCTGGACTGATTTACACCCGTGCCGGATCGGATGAGCTGACCGCGGGAATGGAGACCCAGGTTCGCCCTGCTGGTTATATTCAAGATGAGTGGGGCTTTTCCGAGGACCTCTATCTAACGTACGGCCTGCGTATCGACCACCATCCCGAATCGGGGGTGAACTGGAGTCCTCAGGCGGCGCTTCTTTATTTGTATGATGATGACCATAGTCTTCGGGTATCGGTGAAGCGTGGGTTTCGGGATCCCAGTTTTATCGAGTCGTTCGTGGATATCGCGAGCGGAATTGGAGTGAAATTTGACCCTTCTCCCGATCTGGAAGCGGAACGGATTCTCTCGTTTGAAGCCGGCTATTCTGGGCTTTTTGGAGATTGGATGAAGGTTGGGCTCGATCTCTTCTTTAACCGGCTTGATGACATAATTGAACTTCAGCTTGTCTCGTCACCTTCCCCGACGCCGCAGCAGTTCCTCAACGTAGTGGATGCTGAAGTATACGGGGCGGAGTTTTCGACGGACGTGTTGATTTCCGACAATCTCTCCTTCTGGGGCAATGTATCCATTCAACGGAGTGAGGATCGGGCTACGGGGGA
>CAYRLD010000374.1:0-2816 GCA_964424925.1 uncultured Planctomycetales bacterium | reverse complement strand
ATCGCCCCATCTTCGCCGAACCGCCCATGCAGAGCGAGAAAGGCGACATCACATTGGAGCGTATCGAGTTCCGAGCCGGTCTCGGTCTGAATATCGACCGGGAAGACGTCGCATCCTCGAGAAGAAAGCGCCCGAACGACGGCTTCCCCGGAACGCAGAGAGATCTCTCTCTCCTCGGAAACGCCCCCCATCAATACCGCTATTTTCTTGTTTTTCATTTTCTTTCCTACCAAATCTGAACTTCGAGTTTGAGATCGATTCCAAAACTTTTCCGGACCCCGTTCTGAACAAGATCGACCAACCGTAAAACATCATCGGAGGAAGCGCCTCCGTCATTGATCATAAAATTGGCATGCTTATGAGAAACATGGACCTGATTCACCCGCGAACCACAAAGACCCGAATCTTGAATCAGTTTTCCAGCGCTCTCCCCAGGGGGATTCTTGAACATGCATCCGGCATTAGGAGAACCCAAGGGTTGCGTCGACTTCTTTCCGGCGAGAATGTGATCGTACCGTGCTTGCACATCGGAAAGAGGTTTCAGATCAAACTCGACCCCCAAGACGATCCGATCCCCTAACGAAGTAGATCGGTATTGAAACCCGACCTCTTCCCGGGTAAGCCGTTCGACTTTTCCCTCATGAAGAACATCCACAAAGCGAACCGAGTCACATATTTCGCCATGCTTTCCCCCGGCGTTCATGTAGATCGCGCCCCCAACGGAAGCGGGAACCCCCGCAAGGCATTCGAGACCGGATAAACCTTCTGAAACGGTCTCCTTGATTAAGCGAGGAAGACTCATTCCCGATTCTACGTAGAGACCGGAACGGCTTTTCAGTTTCGAAAGCCGTAGAACCATTCCTCGAACGCCTTCATCCCGAACCAGAAGGTTCGCACCCCATCCAAGCACGCGGAAAGGCAACGAACAGGAAGCGATCGCCTGGACCTGTTCTATCGACGTCGGTTCGAGAAAGAGGTCCGCCACCCCACCAACCTTTAAGGTGGTAAAGGGACCGAGCGAAACCTTGGACTTCACATCCAGACCGCTCTCGCGAAGATATGTTTCGGCCGTTGCCGTGGACATCCTAAGAACCCTCTCTCTCTCCATATAGATTACAATATGTAAATTATAAAATACAACAAAATAAGCGAATTCCAGTAAAAAAGAGACTATTTCTCGATGTCTAAGCAAGACCCAACCTTCGTGGGGAGCTTACGGCTATGGATCTTCTCGATTTCAGTCAAACTTTCCAGTTCTGTGCAACAAAGGCGGAAAGGTTGCGATATAGGGTATAGGAGAAGTAGCGTGATCTTCTCTGTGTATGGAATCGGATGGAAGATAGATCGGGAGGGTTAAATGGTAATTCGAGATGCAGATGATTTGTATTGGGTAGAAACCCGCATGATGAGGTCAAAACCGATGCGTTTGTTCTCCTGGTTGCGTCTAAAAAGACTGTGGCGCTCTATGGTCCGCTCAAAAGCCCATCGGACCGCGCACCTGCGCCCGACAAGGTTCCGATCGATACGATAATTATCTTCGAGAAAAAAGAGCCCTCCCCTTCCTGAAAAAGGAAGGGGAATCCAGCCCTCCATTAATTCGTAAACAAGACGTCCTTGTCGATCTCTTCTACAACTCCGATCTTGGCCAAGGCCTTCATATCGATCTTGTCCCGGTCACCCACGATCATAAAGGTCAACGGCTGGCTGGCGACCTTCGCTTTTATAAAATCAAACAAACCATCGAGATCAACCTGATTCAAGTGGGAAAACCGCCCTGCCCGGGGATCCGAGTCATACCCCTTTTTCGCCCAGGCATCGACGACGCCGAGCAACTGGTCGTAGGTAATGGAACTGGTCCGGTACTTGTTATCGAGTAATTTTCCCGCCCGATCAAAATGGTTTTGAGAGCGGGGAGGGTTCTTCATCAACTCGATGAAGAGGGTCAAAGCATCGATACTCTTGTCCGCTTGCGTCCCAATGTAGGCGATCATCTGGTCTTGATCCCCAAGGCGGGATCCCTGGTAAAAGTAGGACCAGGTGGAATAGGCCAGAGCGCGCGATTCGCGAACCTCTTGGAACATAATGGCGCCCATCCCCCCATCCATATACGCATTGTAATATTCAGCCATCAGGGTATCCGAGGGCGCAAACAACTCTCCAGGGATCACCAAGTCGATATGGCTCTGAGCACCCTTGTTATGAAGGAAATAGATCTGAACAGGCTTCTCATGACGAGGAACCAGTTTCAATTCCGGAGCCTTCCGGGCATTGAGAAGGGGAACCTGCGTATTGGCACGAGGATGGTATTTCCAAAGAAGAGTTTTTACCTTTTGGGCATCGAGTTGCCCTGAGTACGACACTTTGAAGTTCTGCTTCTTTAATTGATCGCGATAGCCGGCATAATCCGCGATACTTTGCGAACGAAGGAAAGAGGCGGACGGTCGATCAAGATAGGGGCTATCTGCGCCATACCGCACATAGTTCCGCAACGCCTGCCGAAGCGTCTTCCCGTTTTTCGCCTGGTCTTCCCTGCTGGCAATGACATTCTCCACCTTGGCCTGGAATCGCTTTTCATTCAGAGTCGCATTCCAGAGCACCTGCTCAGCAAGAACCAAGGCCTTTTCGAGTTGACTGTCGAGACCGGACAGACTCATGACAAAACTGTATTTGCTCGCTGCAAATTTCGCCGTGACCCCCATTTCAAAGAACTTCTGCGTCACATCACTGGGCGAAAGATCCCCTGTACCGGCATTGTTCAGTTCCCCCATGACGTTGGAGAAGCCGGGGGAATGTTTATCTCCAAAGTCGTACTGAAT
>CAYRLD010000373.1:0-2824 GCA_964424925.1 uncultured Planctomycetales bacterium | reverse complement strand
ATTCTGTATCGAGAGCGGACGTCGCTTCGTCGAGGATGAGGATCCGGGGCTGATTGAGAAGGGCGCGTGCGAGGGCGATTCTCTGTCGCTGCCCTCCCGAAACGGACATTCCTTGTTCTCCGACTTTGGTGTCATATCCGAGGCCCATTTCCGATATGAACCCGTGTGCTCCAGCTAACTTTGCCGCCTGGGTGACTTCTTCCAGATTCGCTTCAGGTGACCCCATGGAAATATTTTCGCGGATCGTGCCGGAGAATAGGATGACTTCCTGAGGGACCACTCCGATCTGTTTTCGGAAGCTGTAGAGAGAGATGTTTCGGATGTCGTGGTCGTCGATGAAGATCCGTCCTTTTGTGGGAACGTAGAGACCTTGGAGCAGCTTTGCGAGAGTGGTTTTTCCGGAACCGGATCGGCCTACGAGTGCGATCGTCTCTCCGGGCGAGATGTTTAGGTTCACCTTGGCAAGAACCGGTTTGTCTTGGCTTTCAGAATATTTGAACGTGATGTTTTCAAAGCGGATTTGACCCTGGAGGGAAGAGAGGTAAAGGCGGTTCTTTTCCTCTTCTTCTTCCGGTTCGGCATCAAAGACATCGTTGAGCCGTTCGACCGCGTTCCTGGCATCTTGCAGCTGGTCCCAGGTTCGAACGAGGTTTAGGATGGGACTAATGAGAGACGCGGCCATTGTGGTGAACGCCATGAGTTGCCCAACGGTCATTTCCCCAGACATGACGAGCCTCGCTCCGTACCAGAGGAGGAAGACCGATCCGATCATCTGGGTAAAGCCGGCTAGATTTGAGTAGATAATGCTGATCCAGCTTCCCTTGCGGGCGACTCGGAGCATTTTCGCGTAGTGGGTTTCAAATTGTGCCCGGACTTGGGATTCAACCGCCATCGATTTTACCGTAGATCGGCCATTAATCGTTTCGATTAGATAGCTATTGCTCGTGGCATGTTTGGCGAAAAGCTCTTCCCGGTTTCTCCGGATCATCGGGGTAAAACCGAGCATCAGGATCACCAGGACCGGAACAATGAGGAGAACGACACCGGTAAAGGTGAGGTTGTAATTCGCGAGCATGACAAGGTAGCCGGTCGCGAGAACGATATCGAGAATCAGGCCGGGAATCGCCCCGCTCATCGTTTCTTGGATTTTGTCATTTTCCGATACGCGCGAGACAATATCCCCGGTTCTTCGAATATCGAAAAACTTCATGGGGAGGCGCCAGACATGTCTCATAAACATACCGATCAGGCGCGAATCGAGGCGGATAGAGATATGGACTAACAGGAAAGAACGAACTGCGTCGATGAGGGATTTGAAAACGGCGATCAGGATCATGCCGATGAGGAGCATGTTGAGGAAATCGATCGACTTGTTAACGAGAACCCGGTCGATGATCATTTGTGTGAAAAGGGGGGTTCCTAACCCCAGAACGGTCAGAATAACGGAGGCCCCCATCGCCTCCCCGAGGAAGGGGGTGTACGGTTTAACGATTGGCCAGAACCGTTTGTACTTTCCCTTGATCGGCTTGGTGTCTTCCATCCGGTTGGTCGGGAAAAGTTCGAGCGCCCGTCCCGTCCACCCTTTTCGGAATTCGTCGATGGTCATTCGCTTGAGGGAGGTTCCGGGATCCCCGACCACCACATGCTTTTTCCCCACCTCGTAAAGAACCATGTAGTGAAACCCTTCCCAATGAATAATAGAGGGAAGGGTGAGATCCGAAAGCGCATCGAAAGAAAGATGCAGGCCCCGAGCCTCAAACCCGAGACTTTCGGATGCTTGAGCGACCGACCAGAGCGTTGCCCCATCCGCATCTACGTTCGCCATATCTCTCAAGCGCGCAATGCCGACCGGATGCCCGTAATATTTGGTGATCATGGCGAGGCAGGCCGCGGCACAGTCTGTTTCATCATGTTGCCGGACGTGGGGGTATCGCTTGAGCCATCGTCTCCAGAGAGACGCTTTTACATCCGAGGGGGCAGGGGCGTCCGGTTTTGTTTCCTTAAAAGGGATGGAGGGTCTCTTTGGATACTTTTTCGATTCTTCTTCTCGCGAGGAGGCGGTTCGATATACTTCTGCCTGGGATTCGATTTTCTTCTTAAATTCTGGAGAGGCTTCAATCGCCCGATCGAAGCCCTGCTTTGTGAGGGAGTAGAGTTCGCAATCGGATCGTGCGATGACCGAAGCGGTTCTGGGCATTCCGGTAAGAAGGCTCAGTTCTCCAAAAAACTCCCCTTCGGCGATCTGTCCGACAGGTTTCTCAATGAGGACCCCCGTTACCGGGTGTTTTGTATCTGACTTTTGGGTTGCTTCGAGCCATCCCTTCCGAACGATATAGAATTTCTCTCCGTCTTCTCCTTCTTTTACAACGACCTCCCCCTTTTGGACGTGAAATTCCTGCAGTTCGTCTATGAGGGTTCGAAGGACATGGGCGGGGACATGGGACATAGCTGTAAATTGTTTGAGGAAGTTTCGGATCCCAATATTGCCGGCCGCACTCTGAAGGGCTTTGATCACATCCTTTCGTCCCTGGAGGATTCTGTCGAAATCGGCTCCGGATAGTCTTAGGAGCATCAAGTCTTCGGCGGCTCGGATTGTGGCGGTACGGGGCGTATGGGAAATGATTCCCAACTCTCCAAAATGTTCCCCTACGGAATACGTATTGAGGGAGATCTCCTGCCCGGATGGGTCGGTCCCAATGACCCTCGCTTTCCCCATGAAGATGATATACATGGCGTCGCTGGGATCTCCCCGGGAGAAGACGGTTTCTCCAAAAGGGATGGAAACGGGTTCTAGGCAGCCGGCAAGTTGGGTTCTTAGGGACTC
>CAYRLD010000372.1:0-2842 GCA_964424925.1 uncultured Planctomycetales bacterium | reverse complement strand
CTCAAGTTACTTCAGGATAGTTGAAAATAGCGTCTAAAGGTATTGGGCCATTTTGGCCGATAGTATTACGGAATATTATGAGTGAAATATCATCTGTTGCTGCTTCTGTAACCGCTTCCTCTCAGGCTGTAAACCAGCAGGGTGCTGCTTTACGGCTTTTAGAAAAAGCGCTGCAGGTTCAAACGGATGCCATGGCAGAGATTTTGGCCACTATGGGCCTGGGTCAGAATATCGATATCGAAGCGTAGTCTTTCCTATAGATCCACTTCAAATCGGTTTCCCCCTCTTGCAATTGCGTTCTCAAGGCATTCGTCTGCCTTGAGCATCAGTTCTTCGCCATCGGTTCCGTCTTCGGGGTACAGGGCGAGTCCGATGCTTGCCCCTGGAGTTGTTTCCTGGATTCTCGAAGCGATCTGGATCAAGGCGTCCCGATCCGTATCCGGGAAAAGGATCGCCATTTTTCCATTTTCTAATCTGGCAGATAAGTCTGATTTCCGGAGGACCTCTTTTGTTTTTTCCGCATTTGTGGTGATCTCTTCCCGGTCGATTGTTTCATTGTGGATAAGGCAGAGGCCTAGCTGATCCCGATAGCGCCATGCCCGTTCTACTTCCGATTTTATATTTTTGCGGAAATATGCCTCGTTGTACATGTGTGTGAGGGGGTCTGTGACAGAAAGCTCGTATTGCCTGTGCACTTGTATTTCAGTTGCCGTGTGGATGGAGAGGTGCTCTAAAAGAATCTGGTCCGCATGAGAAAATGCGCCTTCATTCGGGCTGCTGAGGGAGATGACCCCAATGGCCTGATTCTCGGAAAGGAGGGGGACGCATAAGATCGATGCAATCTTAGACTTTTGGAGCGGGAAGGCTTTGAATCGAGGGTCCTTCGTTACGTCATCTACCCGGGCCGTCGTTTTTTCCAGAACGACCCAGCCCGCAACGCCTTCCCCGAGTCGAAAGCGTATCTGAAGAAGTTCTTCTCTCGTTAATCCGTAGCTTTGTTTGAAAAGTAACTCCTGCTTCTGGTCATCCAAAAGCATAATGGAGCATTGGTTGGCTCTAAGGAGGCGGGCAATTTCTCTTGCGACAAGCTTTAGTGTTGTGTCAAAGGGTTTCTTCGATGCGAGAGTCCGGGTAATCCTTCCTAAAATGGGAAGGAGTCGGTCTTCAGCCATTTTGAATCTTATCCTGTAATGCCTGATCTTTCTGGAGGACCTTTTTGGCCATCTCTGTTCTTTGGGCGCGAAGCTTTTCCGCCAGAGCCTCATCTGAGGCCGCTAAGATCTGAGCGGCAAAGATCGCTGCGTTTTTCGCGCCTGCTTTTCCAACGGCAAAGGTGGCGACGGGTATGCCTCCGGGCATTTGTACTGTCGAAAGGAGTGAATCGAGCCCGCTCAGGCTGGTTCCTCCGATCGGGATTCCCAGGACGGGAAGGGTGGTCATGGAGGCGATTACTCCGGCGAGGTGGGCGGCTCCTCCTGCGGCGGCAATGAAAACTTTAGCGGGGCAGTTTTCAACGAAGTCGTGAAGTTCCTTCGGTGTCCGATGTGCTGAGAGCACCCGTACTTTGTATCCAATTCCAAGCTCTTCAAGGACGGGAAGGGCGGCTTTGACTTGGTCAAAATCGGAATCACTTCCCATCAGGATGGCGATATCTGTATTCATGCGCGGCATTATAGATTCTTTCTCTCAGGTGTCGAAAGAATTTGGAGACAATAGCCGATAATATTACTAAATAGCGAGGGGATCATTCATGAAACAGACTTGGCTCTTCTTTGTCGGCCTTATTTCGTTGGGATTTGTAGCGTGTCACTCTCATCCGCCCGTTCGACCCGAGGGGGGAGGGGAAGTAACGAAAGGAATTGACTCCGAAGTCATACCGGAAACGGTAATGATGCCCGCTTGGGAGGGGTTGATTCAACATACACGGATCTCGGCTCCGGGAAAAGCGACGCACCCCTGTTCGGCCTTGGACGGGACCTTTTTTGTCTATTCTTCTACCGAAACAAGCCTAACTCCACAGATCTTTTTAAGAGCGATTGATGGAGTTGTCCCCACGCAATTGACCAATAATCGAGCGGATAATGTATTTCCTAGGATCTCTCCTAATGGAAAACAGGTGGCCTTTAGTTCCAATGTATCGGGCAACTGGGATATATATGTTTTACGTCTCGATGCTCCTGCTTCCTGGTTGACCGTTACCTCTAACTCCCGAGATGAAATCGCGCCGAGTTGGTCTCCCGATGGAAAGAAGCTGGTCTATTCTTCAAAAAGCGAACGTGGATATTGGCGTCTCGTCATCGTAGATGTATCTACCGGGATTCCTACCTATCTAGGTGCGGGCCTTTATCCTGATTGGTCCCCACATACAGATCCTGCGGATCAATGGATCACCTTTCAAAGCCAATCTCAGAATGGAATGAAAGGGTCTATTTGGATCGTTCGCCCGGATGGATCAGGGCTTCGGGAACTCGTTGCGGATCGGCATCGAGAATGGTCTGCCGTTAACCCACGCTGGGCTCCGAATGGGAAGTGGATCTCTTATGCAACTGTAAAGCGCAGTCCAGGGTCGGTTGCTTATGGGCAAGCCGGGGAAGCGGATGATCTTTGGGTCGTGATGGCAGACGGTCGGTACGATACCCGAATTACAGATGATCTTTCTCCAGAATGGTGGCCTGCCTGGAGTGCGGATCGGCTCTTGTTTGTTTCGAAACGAGATGGCGTTCAGAATATTTTCAGTGTCCGGCCGCGACCGCTGGTAGACTGATCGAAGAGGGGGGAAAATGAGGTGGATCCTTCTCACCATGGTGGTGGGGGCAACATCGTGCAGTTTTGATTCAACGAA
>CAYRLD010000371.1:0-2867 GCA_964424925.1 uncultured Planctomycetales bacterium | reverse complement strand
AATCGAAAGAAAACGCAAGGGCATAAATAAATGTCTGGTGCCCCTCAAGGAGAAGAAACTCTTCCCCCTTTTCCAGGTCGTAAATGCGTACCGACCGCCCCTTCCCTATCGCAAGCCATTTCCCATCCGGGGAAAAACAGAGCGCATAACTATACACAGCCGGCCCACCCGAAAAGCTCGTCTTCTTTCCCGTATCCAAATCCACGACTTCACAAGAACCCGATGGGCGGCTAATAGCCGCCAACTTCCCACCAGGATGCAGGTCCGCAGATTGAAAATAAGAGACCACTCCTGAAAACTGATTTCGCTTCCCGCCTCCGTCTAAATCGTACACGAGGACCGATTGGCCAAGAGCGCTAACACAAAGAATCCGCTTCGCATCCCGGGAAAATACGGCGTGGTGCACCTTACCGGATTCGACATTTATTTCCCGGTCGAGTTCAAAATCGGAAGCCGACCAAATCCGAAGAATCGAGTCCTGCCCGGATCCAAGCAACCACTTTCCATCCTGAGAAAACTGAACCGAATAAACTTGATCTGTCCCACTGGTCAGTCGACCAATAACCGTTGCTCGCAACGGATGAAAGGACCGCTTCCGCGGACCGGTATCCTCAGCCTCACCTCCGAAGACAAGGAGAAAAAAAAGCATCATCATCGATCCACCCCAAACCGATAGACCCGATCCTTCCCCCCGATGACGACAATTCGGCGCCCCCCCCGAGTCCAGGCGACTCGCCCACTGGAACCCTTTGGATAAGAAATCCGTTTCACCAGTTTTCCAGACCGAGTTTCCCAAATGGAAAGATTTCCTTGCGAACTAGAAGCTGCGAGCCAACGCCCATTGGGATGAAAGGCAACGTATCCAGAACGATCAGCGCCCCTGTCGATTTTAGAGAGGACTCCGCCTTGTAAATCGAAAATAGAGATCGACCCGTCCACTCCCGGAACCGCTAGAAGGGCCCCCTTCGGAGAGGTCTCAAACGTGGACGCATAGGGTTCTCCTTGAACGAGGACCCGCACCTCCTGTCCTTTTTCTACGTCATACAAACGAAGAGTGGAGTCAGAGTGATTCGCAATGAGATAAGAACCGTCCCCACTAAATACCAGGTTGTAGGTGGCCGACAGTTTCGTTTTGATTTCCCGAATGGGGTCGCCGGTTGCGACCTCAAATATTTTGATAACACCCTCTTCACTACCACCGGTAGCAACCCATCTCCCATCGGGAGAAACATCGACCGATCAGGTGAATCCGGTATGAGCCTGGATCGAACTCAACTCTTTCCTTGTTGCAACATCCCATAATTTTACCGCGGCGTCATATCCCGTAGTCGCCAGAATCTTTCCATTCTTACTCCACCCCGCATCGTGGATATTCCGGACATGCCCCTCCAAACTCAGAGAAACATTTTCGGTCGTTACGGGAAGAAGAAGGACATCCTTTCCCCGATAGCGAATCGCATAATTCCCCACAGGACTGAGGTGAGAGACGGCCCCGATCGAAAGGTTATCCAGAAGACGGAACCGAGAGGGATGAATCGAAACAGACCGACGCGAAGTATCCCGGCTTTCGCTCACAGCGAATTCGTTTCCACCGAGGCATATCAAAAATAGAATTCCAATCCTCATCGCTTCTCCATTATACCCCCTTGGGGAACCCCTTCGCCAGACTCCAAGATAATCGGAGAGTCGGCCATTCATTGACTCCAAGAGAGCTTCCAGTACAATGGCGGCGCCGCGCAGGATGGGGCGTTGGCGGTGCCTTCTTCCTCCGAAAGGGGGATGCCAGAAACCCGCCTTATGCTGGGTCTGCGACTTCCCTGAGAACGTGTTGACTTGATTAGCGCGCTGGCAAGTGGTGTTGAAAGCGGCGTCCGGTGCAACATAAGACAAGTGAACCCCGCCAGATCCGGAAGGAAGCAACGGTAACTATGTTCTTACGTGTGCCGCCGGGCTGCGTCGCTGGAGCTAACGACCAGTAGCGGGGCCTCGTTCAACCGCCCGAAGGGAAGTTGCGCGGTATTTTTATTCCCCTCGCTCTGGCGAGCGGAATTTCACCATACCGTTCGCAAGAGCGATCGACCCCAACGTCAGAATCAAAAGACACCCAAAATATCCACCCCAAACCTCAAGCCTCCCCTGCCAATGCCCCTCCCAAAAAGCCGGACTCGTATAGATCACCCCTGATACAAAAACCCCTCCAAAGTAAGCTGTCGGCAAGCCAAGAAACCAACTTGGATACCACCAGATGAGTCCTTTGCGAAACCGTTTCACCCCATAATAGGGATTCCAAACAAACCAGAGGAAATCCCAGAAGACCGCAAGGAAAAAATAGAAAGAGATTGCCTTCGCCTCTTCTTCGAAAGAAAAACCGGAATAGACCTGGGGAAGGTGAAGAAAGAGAAGCAGCATTGCATTAAACCAGACGTGATAACCGGTGATCGGTTTTCCGAGGAGTTTCCGAAGACGAGGAGAATCCCATTTCCAAGTCGGTAGTTTTTCTGCCCACCCAGCCTTCCCCTCAATCTGGATTTCAAGAAAGGCGAGAACAGAGGCAATAATAAACAGGTATCCACCCGTAAGAAAAATCGAATAAATCAAACTCAATGTGATAGCCTACTATTAGTCAAGAATCGTAAAATGGACCCAAGAGAATAACGGGGAACGAGAAGAATTGGGAGAGAATAGACCCCAAACCAAGAAGCAACAAACTCATGGACTTACAATATAAAATAGAATTCCTTGAAAAGGTGGACTCTCTCCAACTTTTGGACGAGTCCGTGAGAGCTCAACTTGCCGACTGCCTGGAACCCACATCCATCCCTTTTGGAGAAACCGTCTTCTCCCGGGGAGATCCCAGCGACGCCATG
>CAYRLD010000370.1:0-2868 GCA_964424925.1 uncultured Planctomycetales bacterium | reverse complement strand
AATGTCGGGATGTGGTTCGAACGGTTCAATATCATCACCACCTCCCTCTCTCATGAATATGATCCGTATTCCTGGGGTCTCTATAACGCACCGACGTTGTGGGATCTTGGGGTCATGGCGGGCAGCTTCGGCTTCTTCTTTACGCTGTTCCTTCTCTTTGCGCGGACTCTGCCCATCCTCGCCATCACGGAAATCAAGGAGACACGATAGTGAGTCGGGAATACGCCTTCGACGATGAACACGACTTCGTGCATAAGCTCGAAGAGCTTATCGCGGAGGGAGTGAAACCGGAGGAGATCGATACGATCACCCCTTATCCCAGTCACCATGGGATTAAGGTTCTCGGGGATTCACCCGAACGGGCAAAATCACCCGTAAAGTGGTTTACGATTACAGGGGCCTTGGCTGGAATGTCGGCCGGGTTTGGTCTTACAATTTATTCTGTACTCCACTGGCCGCTCATGACCGGTGGGAAACCGATTATTTCAATCCCTGCCTTCATTGTTATCGCCTATGAATTGACGATTCTTCTTGGCGGGATTCTCAGTTTCCTCGGATTTGTTCTCTTGAGCCAATTGCCGAGCATCAAAGGAATTGCTTGTCCGGACCAGGAGACCGGAAACAAATTCATCATCCAGGTGGAGGAAGAGGATTAACCGTGAATAAGTTTGAATTAAATTGGGTCGCCTTGATCGTTGTCTTTGCCCTTCTGACAACTGCAATTGTCGGATTGGAAATGGCCACGATGGGGGACAATTCGATTGTTGCCACGAAGTTGGCCGAAAAGGGTGAGGGGGCGACACCTTCCGAAGGGAATGTTCCCGTTCCCTCACACGGGTCGCTCTTTTTCGTCCTGGTCTTCTGGACCGGCGTTGTCCAAGGCTGTATCGCTCTCGTTGCGGTGGCGGACCTTCTGAAAGCCAAATGGGTCGATCCCGTTCGGCGATATATGCTTTCGGTTTATCCGATTCTTCTTTTGATCCCGTTCCTCTTCTTGATCTTCTTCCTCTTTGAATCCAGAGCTTTGCCTTGGGTTATTGGGGGACCGGATCCTGCAATGGCCGCGACGGCCGAACATGGACCTTCTGTCCATGGTTGGTTTAGTGAAAAGCGGTTTATGATTTCAAATTTAGTTCTGCTTCTCGCGGTCTTTATTGTCGGCCAGAAATTCGCCAAAGAATCGGCTCGGATTACCGAAAAAAGAAGCTTCTGGGCGCTCCAATACATCCTGATCTATGTGTTGTGCCAATCGATGGTCGCCTTTGACTGGGTGATGCCGCTTGACTATCCGTGGCCGAGCACGATGTTCGGTGGATTCTTCTTCTTAGAAGGGGGATACGCCGCGCTTGCCATAGCCGGGATTGTCGGGTTGATGATCTATCGGAAATCGAAAGAAGAATTCCAGAAAGGAGCGGCCGGCTTCCGGGACCTAGGGGGTCTTCGGCTTGCATTTTCCCTCGGGTGGGGTTGGTTCTTCTTCTCGCAATACCTTGTTATCTGGTACGGAAATTTGCCTGAAGAGGTCGAATGGTTTACGTTCCGTGCGCATGGGGAGCATGCGGATCTTCTTTATCCCTTGCTTTGTGTAATTGTGGCGTTCATTCTCTTCGTTCCCTTTATTGCACAACTTCCAGAACGATCGAAGAGTGATCCTCGTATTTTCAGTGCCATCTCTGTATTAATGCTCCTGACTCTTCTGTTAGAGCGTTTTGTGATGATTGCACCGAGGGTGGCTCTTAATCCGATGGTTCTCCTTATGGAGTTTGCCATTATGGGAGTGGTCTTCCTCTTGGCGATGGGGAGCCGGGAGCGGATTCTCGATAGGCCCTACGCGGTTTCAGAATAAAGAAACTATAAAAAAAGCCCCGCAGCGATGCGGGGCTTTTCTATTTTTGCCTGCGTTTATCGCCGCCTCTTTTTGGGCGCCTTTTGGACTTTATATTTGCGCTCATACGCTTCGATCAGGAAGTTGATCAGGAGATTCTGCAGCGAGTATTCATCTTCGGTCGACTTCTGCTTGCCGAAGTGGGAGAGGACGTAGAGTACTCTTCCTCCCGTCATCTTTTCGCTATCCTGTTGGATCCTTCCTCCGGAAGCGACACCGGGGCGTTTCCCATCTTTGCCTCCGACAGCGAAAGTGACCGCAACCGCATCATCCCCTTGAGCATACTTCTCGAGGGCCGGGCTGGTCAGGATTGTGACGACTCGTTTTGGGTCGACAATCTTGATGGTCCGGGTCTCTTTGTCGATCTTCCAGGTGTGAACGACGTCCTTCAGTTCACTTTCGGTCATGACGGAAGTCCCGCTGGAAGCTTCTTGCGGCTTAAACCCTTTGAAAAAGATCTTTTTGAGGAACGGGTGGATCATCGCACCGGGGGCCGCTACGACCGGGATCTCTTCATCTTTGGGCCGGATCGATCCGTGCCGGATATACCGTCCGAATGCTTTTTCGACGAAGTCCTCCATGCACCAATCTTCGGCAAAGAGGTAGCCCCCTTTTTCAACATACGTTTTGATCTTTTTCACCCCTTTGTCCCCGAGGACGTAGGTGGTCGGATCATGTTTATTGATCGGGCAGACACAGGTGAACAACCGGTCTTTCGAGTAGGCGCCCGGTTTGCATTCGGGGCAGGCGCAATGTTCTCGGATCATGGTGCAGTTTGCGAGGATCGCAAGGTACTTCGAAGGATCAGTCTCTTTTTCGAACGTAACCTTGTCGACGAAGTCGGCGGAAAGACCGAGCTTGTCACAGGTATCCTTGATGTTGTCGAGATCATGCCCTTTTTTGCAGAGACAACCATTTCCGGCTCCCAGAACGAGGACTCGTGCCTCGCGTCGTAATTCGTCCCATTCGGAATCGCGACCCCG
>CAYRLD010000369.1:0-2870 GCA_964424925.1 uncultured Planctomycetales bacterium | reverse complement strand
TCGAGGGGAATCGGCTTCCAACGATGGCGTTCTTACCTTCCAGGCTCCCTTCCTTGAGGAAGGGGGACCTGCCTTTCGGCTGTACGCCTTCTCTACACGGATGAACCTCCCCCATCTCTTTGCCAATATCGGGGTGATCCGGATCGAGGAACCGGCCGACCCCTGTACTCCCCGGGAAGAAAATCGGACTTTCATTACCGTTGGTGGGGTTGAGTATACGGATTGCTCCGATGACGTGAGTCTTCCTCAGCCAAGAATGGTTGCCCCGGGGCAGACTCTCCAGATCAACACCCTTTCGGAGGATCTCCGGTTTGATCTTACGGAAGGG
Organism: uncultured Planctomycetales bacterium; assembly: GCA_964424925.1. Lineage (GTDB taxonomy): Bacteria > Planctomycetota > MHYJ01 > MHYJ01 > JACPRB01 > CAYRLD01. The sequence goes on along the minus strand of CAYRLD010000369.1, from coordinate 2,542 downwards.
TCGATCCGGGTCGTTCTCCAGGAATATAGGGGCTCAGGAATCTCCGAGGATAGCGAAATTCCGTTGATCGACGTTGCCGTGGCTGATGATGGTTTTGTATTGCAGGTTAGGATTCCGAACATGGCGCACCTGGCGGGACGGGAGTACGGTCTATTTTTGTTCGGAGAAAGTCGAGGATGCCGTCCCTGGTATGCGTGTACCGGCAATTTGCAGGTGACGACCGGAGGGGATGTACGGGGGACAAATCAGGTTGAAATCGGAACGACCGATTATCGGAACTATTCCCGAACTGCTTTTCTGGATACGACCGTGGTTCAATTCATGCCAGGAGGAGATCGGGTCGATATCCAAAGTAACCTCCATTTCTTTGATCTGGCAGAGGAAAACATCGTGGTTACGTTGACCGATCCGGAGGATCCCTCCGTTCGATATTCACCCGATTCCCTGGTGACCTCCGAGGATGGCGCACTCCGGTTCACCTTGCCTCGGGTGGACTCCCTTCGTGGAAAAACGTTCCTGGTTGAGTTCTTTGTTTATCCCCATGGTGAGGTGGTCACGATTCTGGAAGGGGTGGCGCGTGATGGAGAATATCTGTATGCGAAGGCGGGCTATCTGAAGGTTAGAGAGTAGGGCGGGAGGAGAAGTATATTATTTTTCAGGAAGGGAAGGCTCCCATGGAGAGATCTACGGGAGCTATCCTGATCCCTTTTTCGTTGCCCTTAGGAATCAGCACCCTATAATCCAAAAAGGTTCTATTTTGGTCTTAATCGGGGATTTACCTATGAAATGCCTCACCTGTCCGGGCGACCTTGTCACTGACTTTAATGAAGGGGTCGAAGTCGATCTTTGCGAATCATGCGGGGGTTGCTGGCTCGACTCCGGCGAATTGAAGCAGATCGTCGATATTCGTGAGAATACGTTCAACGCAGAAGAGGTGAGTCTCGTGCGAGGGATCAACGAGCAGGTCTTCCATGACAAAGAGGATAAGCAGAAAGAGCTTGCCTGCCCCAAATGTGGCGAATTGATGAATCGTTTCAATTACGCCTCTACGACCGGAATCCTCATCGATAAATGTTCTGAGCACGGAATCTGGTTCGATCAGAACGAACTCGAACATGTGCAGATCTGCGTCGAAGAGTGGGAAAAAAAGGCGGGGGAAGATAATGCGAAATATGCACCGATCCTCGCTAAGATTCGCCATGAAACGGAAGAGCGGAATAAAAAAGCGATGACGCCTTCGAAAATGTCACGGAAGAGTCCCATTCTCCGGTTCATCCTCGAATCTTTCGTATAGTCTCTATAATTAAAAAACCTCCCGCGGATTGTTCCACGGGAGGTTTTCTGTTTTTTTGCTTCTTTCGAAGTGCCGATTATTTGTTCAGCGCTTCGTGTACTCGTCCGACCAGTTCCGGTCCAGGCGTGAGGGTTGCGTCGCCTTCCTCTTTCCATTTAGAGGGGCACCCTTCGTTGCCTTTCTTGGCGAGGTAGATATTCGCCTTAAACTTCCGCATGATCTCATCGATGTTGCGACCCATGTTGAGGAAGTTCACTTCTGCATTCATGAGGACGCCTTCGGGATTAATCAGGAAAGTTCCCCGTAGCGAGAGTCCGGCGTTCTCAAGATAGACCCCAAAGGTTTTTGCGAGAGCCCCGGTTGTGTCGGCACCCATCGAGTAGCGGACTTCCGCCAACTCTTTTTCTTCCCGCTGCCAGGCGAGGTGGGTGAACTGGGTGTCGGTGCTTACGGTAACGATGTCGCACCCCATCTTCTTGAAGCGATCCTGCTGCTCTGCCAGAGCAGCGAATTCAGTCGCTCAGACGAAGGTGAAGTCGGCTGGATAGAAGAAGAGGCAGGTCCAACGTCCTCCTTCTTTCTGTTTGGCCAGGCTGACTTCGCCAAAGCCTCCACTTTCGGCTTCAAAGGTGGTCAACGTAAAGTCCGGTACGGACATTCCTACTTGTAGTTCGCTCATTTTTGCTCCTTACGTAACTTTGTGTATGGGTTGTGGGCGGTCAGGATATGAAATTTGCGATTCTGTTTCCAGAGAAGAGGGGGGGGGCAGGCGGCCGTAAGGCAGAAAATGGTACCCCCGACCAGTGATGGGCTGATCGGGGGTGGGGAGGAGAAAGGGAGAAGGTAGGCCCTCAGTCCGGTGATGGGCCGGACGAGGGCGGGTTTTCAGGAGGAGAAAGGGAGAAAAGAGAAAGATTGAGTTCAAAAGAAAGATTGGATTTGAAAGAAAGGAATGTTTCGGAAGAGAAGGGTTTCCCTTCCGCTCTACAAGTAAGACGAGCGGGGGCGGGTCCTGTAACAGGAAATGCTATCCGATTTGAAAGAAATCGCGGATGCCACCGAGAACCTGACTGACGGCAAGGGAAGCGAGGAGGAGCCCGCTGACGCGGCTAATGATCGAGGCTCCCGTTTTTCCCAGGAACTTCTGAATCCGATTGGCCAGAAGGAGGAGAAGAAGAGTGACGAGGAGGATTCCCATCACAATCCCGGTGGTGACCGCCTGCTCTCCGATGGCATTACGATGGTTGT
>CAYRLD010000368.1:0-2876 GCA_964424925.1 uncultured Planctomycetales bacterium | reverse complement strand
ATTTAGGGATTGTTGTTGGAGAGATCCTAGAGGAGACCGAAGAAGATCAGATTCGGTTTCATTTTGATTTTCCGTCGGAGGAGTCTGCTCGAGAGATTCTTGGTCTGGAGCAGGAGGATCCTTTGCTCCTTTCCGTGGACGATTGTGAAGATCTTCTCGAATGGCAAACACCCGATCGGATTGTGGTGATCGTTGGGGATGTCAGCGCTCAGGGGGCCAGTCGGGCTAGTGAGGTTCTTGCTTCCCTGAAAAAGCAACTGACGCAGCCTTCTCGTGGACAGGTGGCTCGAATCGGAGGGCTCCGGGATTCGGATCGAGTTGGCTGGCGTAGATTTGAACTTGTTGTTGTTTCTAGACCGGAGTATCGCTAACTGATGGATGGCTGGTTAAAAGAGAATAAAGCATACGTAATCACCGTGGGATCTATGATCCTGGGGGTCGGTCTGATTTACATGATGGTTCTCAACCCGATCTCGTCGGATTCGGATGCGCTTTCGCAGCAACTTTCGATGCAGGCAAATATGTATCGATCGAAGTCGCAGCAGGGGGTTCCGGATGATGGTGCCCTGGCGGATGCAAAGCGGGAAAGAGATTCCGAAAAAGCTTCGCTCACGGCAGAAATTGAGCGGCTTCAACTTCGCCTCGACGAGAAGAAATTCCAATCTAAAGGGTCTGATGGATATCGGGAACGTTTCGAAGAGATTAAGTTATCGATTCGGGACCATCTTCGGGAACGAAATGGAAAGCAGGGTCTTCTTGAGTTCCCCTCTGGTCTGGGATGGAAAAATGTATCGATTGAAACACAGGAAGAGGGGAAAGCGGCCCTTCTTCGTCTTGGGGTGGGGCAGGGTGTGATGGAAACTGTGATCTCTTCCCTCGGGAAGGGCGAGAAAGTCACGAACGTCAATTTCTTTCAAGATTGGGATCGCGGGGAAGAGGAGGCCGGGTCATTTCTGTACCGAGTTCCTATTCAGGTAGCGCTGACCGCTTCCTCAAAGAGTATTTTTCAGATGATTCATCTCTTTCAGAAATCAGGCACCTATTATTGCCTAGAAAGCTTGAAAGTTCAGAGGGCCTCTACGAGTGGGGAAGATAGTTTTAACGCCTCCTTGGTCATAAGCGGTCTTATTATAGAGGAAGGGGCCCCGGCTCCATTCGAATCTTCCGAGGAGGATTTCGAATGAAAAACGCATTGAAATCTTTTAGTCGAGAGCAGTTGACCGGGGTCTGTGCCTTTGTGCTTTCCCTTCTCCTCCTGCTTCTGGGAATTTCAGGGGGAGGCGAGAGTCGGCTTTCTGAATCGGGTGAATTGCCGGCTCCTGGGATTCGGGACTTCGTGAAACCTCCTGTTTTGGAGTCACGTATTTCTGGCCCTGACTTTTCGTCCTATTGGCGGGGACATGATGTTTTTCAGATGGAGAATTCTACGCGTCCGCCTATTCCCAAGATTAGCATGATGTTCCCCCATGAATCCCCGGTCATACCTCCCATTCTTCGGCCGCATCCTGTTCTCAGCGTCTACAATTCTCTTTCCACGGCGTGGCCTGTTGCGGGTGCTGTGAAAGGAGAGGACCTTCCGGATACGGCAAAATTGGAGTCGTTGAAGGCGATTGAGGAGCCACCCGTAAAAGAGTGGGTGGATCAACGGGCTGAGCGGGAGCGGGAATACGATGTTCTTGTTTTCCAGGCGGGAAATCCTCGAGAAGGAACGATCGTTTTTGAGGATGAGGAATATGTCCGGCTTCGTGTGAAGGAGGGGTCGACGGTCCAGAAGTGGCCCAAGAATCGGATTAAGCAGATCCTTCGCAACTGGACGAACGAGGAGAGGTATGTCCGGTGGAGTACCGAAGTGAAAAAAGGGGTTGGGGAGGTCGGTGCACGAATCAAACTTTCTGCCTGGTGTCAGATGAAAGGAATGCTGCCGGAGTCACGAGCTGAACTGGAAAAGGCGGTTCGGATAACGCCGGTCAAGGCGTCTGCGATTCTTGCCCTTGGGAAACATCTTGAATTTGAATTCGATTACGAAAGCGCATTAAAACTTTACCGTGAGTCCCTCGACGTGGTTCCTTCTGAGCGAGAGGAATTGCAATGGAGGATCGGCAGGATTCTAGAGAACCTGGGGCTTTATGGGGCTGCGTTGAGAGCGTTTGAGGAGGGGGTAGAGGCTTCTGCAACTCCTCGCGGAATCCTTTCTCATGCCGAAATGTTGCTCCAGGCTGGGCAAGCCTCGGAAGTGATCGAGATGGTCACCGACTTCCAGAAAAAATACGATCGGGAAACAATTCGGTTTACTCCTGCATTACGTGCTTCGGCACACGCTCTTCTGGGACGGGCCCGTTTGCATGAGGGAGACTTTACAGGCGCGATTTCCGCTTTAAAGAAAGCCGTTGATTCAGAAAAAGGGGAGATCGAAACCATTGCGGAAGCGTATAACGCTCTTGGGGTATGTCATGCAATGGAATCCCGTTATCTGGATGCGGCGGATGCCTTTTCAATCTCGATCTTTAAAGACCAATATCGGATTGAGGCGTGGACGAATCTCGCAACTCTGTATCTTCTTGCGGGAAACCCCACCGTAGCGGAGGAGCTTTTTGCTTTGGCTCGTGAGCGGGATCCATCGGACAGGACCGCCCATGCTGCTTCGGCTCTTCCTCTCCTCGCTCAGGGCGATCCAAATGGGGTGAAGCCCGCGTTGGAGGCTCTTCTTGCCGAAGACCCAACCGATCTTTATCTGAATTATCTTATGGGAGTCTTTTCCTTAAAGAATGGCTCTTCAGGAGATGCGTATGTCTCCTTCCAGAATACCCTTCGCCAAGATTTCTCTTTTGTCCCTGCGTACGGCGGGGCGGGACGAAGTTGTCTTTCGATGGCGGCCC
>CAYRLD010000367.1:0-2891 GCA_964424925.1 uncultured Planctomycetales bacterium | reverse complement strand
GAGAGAGTGCGGATTTTGCGTGCCGATTGGCGCTCGACCGTACACAATGGACGGCCTCCTGAAAGGAATTCTTCGATGGGCGAATTAGGTATGCGACGTGTTCGGAATAATCCTGTGCTCCGCAGGATGGTTCGGGAAACAGAACTTCGACCGGATGACCTGGTCATGCCCTATTTTGTTCGGCCGGGGAAGGGGATTCGAAAACCGATCCCCTCCATGCCGGGGATGTTTCAATATTCGATCGACGAACTTGTTGCGGAGGCCAAAAAGCTTCGGCTCTCCTCCGTCCTCCTTTTTGGCATCCCTTCGAGTAAGGATGGGCGAGGATCGGGTGGATACGCGAAAAATGGAATTATTCAGCGCGCCGTTCGTGCTTTGAAGAAAGAAACGGATCTTTTGGTGATCACCGATGTCTGTATGTGTGAATATACAGATCACGGGCATTGTGGGATCATTCGGAACGGTCAGGTTGATAATGGCGCGACTCTCCCTTATCTCGCGAGGATTGCGACCTCTCATGTGGAAGCGGGGGCGGATGTGGTGGCTCCGAGTGGGATGATGGATTTCGGTGTGGCAACAATCCGGAAAGCGCTTCCCGATATTCCAATTCTTTCCTATGCCGCAAAATTTGCTTCCTCCTTTTACGGTCCGTTCCGGGATGCGGCCGAATCTCCTCCTCAATTTGGCGATCGAGAGAGTTATCAAATGGATGTGGCCAATGGGGAAGAGGCTCTCCGAGAGATCGAGCTTGATTTGAATGAAGGCGCCGATATAATCATGGTCAAACCGGCCCTGGCGTATCTGGATGTATTACGGCGGGCCAAGGATGAATTTGGCTGTCCCGCTGCCGCGTATAATACGAGTGGTGAATACGCGATGGTGAAGGCGGCTGCGGAGAGAGGGTGGATCGACGAGAAGAAGATTGTTCTCGAGATACTCACTTCTATTAAACGTGCAGGGGCTGACTTTATCATTTCTTATTTTGCTCGAGAGGCTTCCGAGTGGACAGCGTAAAACAACAAGTTGAGGCGTTACTATTTGCATCAGATGAACCTCTTTCTCTTCGGAAACTAGGTTCCCTTCTCGAAGAGGTGGACAGCAGCGATATCAAGAAAGCGATCGAGGAACTCAAATCGGAATACGAATCTACGGATCGAGCGTGGCGTATGGAAGAAGTCGCCGGCGGATTCCAATTATTGACCCGTCCTCAGTACACCGATACAATTTCTCGCCTTCAGAAGGCCAAATCGGACCGGAAACTATCAAACGCGGCGATGGAGACCCTTGCGATTGTGGCGTATAAGCAGCCGATTCGCCGTGCCGATGTGGAATCGATTCGAGGGGTTCAATCGGGAGAACTGCTCCGAGCGCTGATGGAGAAGGATTTAGTCAAGGTTGTCGGGCGCGATACCGTACCGGGGGCGCCTGTTTTATATGGAACGACGAAGAACTTTCTTGAGGTGTGTGGCCTCAAATCATTAAAGGACCTTCCTAAGCCGGAAGAGGTGAAATAATGGCCCATTTCCAGAATTTTATTAAACGATCCACCAAAGTAATTTTTGGAGGATTGATCGTGATCATGGTCGGCAGTTTGACCATCTCTTTTGCCCCGGGAGGTTTGGGGGGCGAAGAAGATTCCGGCGATGCCGGGGTTATTTTTGAAGAGATTACGATCTCGAATAAAGAGTTTAAGGATCATGGGACTCGGACTCTCGGCCACATGCGATACCAAATGTTTCGCGAAATGCTTCCTTCCTTACCAGGGATCCGGCAGCAGAATCGAGAATTTACGGAGAAAAAATTAGCTGAGTTTGTCGCACAACGGGTTCAGTTAAATAAAGATGACCTTGTCGATAAGACCTGGGAACAGATCATCCTTCTGCAAGATTCGAAAGATAAGGGTATTTCTGTCAGCGTAGAAGAGGCGGGTGCTGCCGAAAGCGAATTTGTTGCTCTTCTCGGCACGGATGGGAAAGGTTGGTCTCGGTTGTTTCTTGGGATCGACCGTTTCAATGATATGAGTACCTTTTTCCGGGAATCTTTGATGATGGAGAAGCTTCTCGATCTCGTTTCCCAATCTCAGTTTCCTTCCTATGAAGATATTTACAAGGAGATCGTTTCTGGGACGGAAGAGGCTCGTGTCCGGTACGCATCGATCAATCCAAACGATTCCGGTGAGTTTCTCGATATCATGGGGCGTGTTCATCCTGAATGGTTGAGTCAGATTCGGAATAAGAAGGTCAAAGAATCGAAAATCCAGGATTACTATAAGAAGAATGAATGGAAATTTGAGATCCCATCTAAAATCCAGGTCTTCTATCTGTTAGCGGACTTTGAAGAGATCCAAAAAAGCATTCCGGTCCCCACGGAAGAAGAGGCTCGTAATTATTATGAAAAAAACAAAGAGTCTTATGTGAAGCCTTCGGAAGATGGTTCCTCGGGGAAACGGTATAAGTCTCTCTCTGAAGTCAAAGCGGATGTGTCGAAAAAATGGAAAACTCGGGAAGCGAAAACCCGTTCCAATGAGGCCATGCGGGGTTTTGAGAAGTGGCTTTCTGCACAGGTTTCCGATTCCGTTACTGTGGAGTACCTTTTGATCAACCGAAAAGGGGTCGAAGCCTCTCTAACGGATCCATCAAAAGTTGAAGCAGAGGTCTCCCGCTTAGCACTTGCTGCTCAAAAGCTGATCGATGGATTTCAGAAGACGCGAACGTCGCGCCGAAAAAATTTCATGCCTTCCGTTGCGAATTCGCTCAGGCGGTCGGGGCCGGACCCTGTTGATGCGGCAATAGAACGGTATTACGAAGCGAACAAGGATCCTGATTTTCTAGAACCGAGCGGGGGGGCAACGGGAGAGAAAAAATATAGACCTCTTCCTTCCGTCCGTTCCC
>CAYRLD010000366.1:0-2918 GCA_964424925.1 uncultured Planctomycetales bacterium | reverse complement strand
TTTTGCATTTATCCCGAAAATCGATCTCATCCTGCGAAAGGTCGTGATGCATATCCCGAGATAGTAGGAAAAATCTGTTGCAGGAACCATCCAATTATCAAAACGAGAGGAACCTTTTCGTTGTAGGATTAGATAGTGCTTCACATTTTCTTTCCCTCTCAAGGAAACGATATATGGTTCGCGGCACGCTCATTTTAGGATTCATCATCTTTCTCTCAGCCTCCCCTTGTTATGCCCAGGTGCATTATGAGGAGAATCGACCGTGGGAACAGAAGGCGAATGAAGGTCCCGATTCAGAAGTCCCCGGGTGGTATTACAACTTAGGGTTGAGCGGGCTCCGTGTTGAATTGATCAAAGATGCGCCCAAACAATTGCTCGTTCGGTACGTCTTTCCTGGAAGTCCCGCGTACCGAAGGGTCATTCCCGGAGACCGAATTATTGGAGCGGCGAAAAAACGGTTTAAGACAGAACACAAGAACGGGTATGGGATGGATGTTTTTGGCCCCACCGGACCCATTCTCGACTTTGCCCGGGCGCTAGAGACCTGCCAACAACGATCCAAAAGAGGAAAACTCTCCCTCATCATTCTGCGGGAAGGAAAAGAGAAGAAGATCGACTTGAAAATCAAGGGAGGGTACGGAACGTTCGACAAGAAATACCCCGAAGATTGCAAAAAGAGCAGCCGAATCGTGGAGGAACTCTGCGGCTATCTCGTAACGGTTCAGGGGAAAGATGGCTCCTGGGGGATCGCCCCTCACAATACCTTTGCACCCTTGGCTCTCTTGGCAACGGGAAAAAAGAAATATTTCCCGGCGGTGCGAAAAAACGTCGAATTCCACGCCCGCTCAACCCGGGCCAAAGATGATTCGTGGCTCATCAACTGGAGGTACATGGCCGCCGCAATCGTCATGAGCGAGTACTACCTCGCCACAAAGGAAAAGTGGGTACAGAAAGAATTGCAGGAAGTGTATGACTTCCTCACCACAACCCAATACATGGATCTTTCTCAGGTGAATCCAAAGGTGAAGGAATCCCATCCGGACGCCTATCCCAAAGATGGGATGGATTCGCACGGGGGATGGGGACACAACCCAGGCTTTGAAGGGTATGGCCCGATCAGTATGATTACCGGCCAGGGAGCGCTCGCGTTTGCGCTGATGAACCGGGGTTGGATCAAAGTGGATCAAAAGAGGCACGAAGCCGCCTACGCATTCCTCGCCCGCTCCACAGGAGAGACCGGGTATGTTTGGTACAAAGATTCCGCCGCATCCCCAACCGATTGGGCCGATATGGGACGAACGGGGGCCGCCGGCATTGCGAACGCTCTTAGCCCCTTCAAAGGGAGGGCGTACAAAGAAAGAGCCCTCTTGCATGCCCGGGTGATCGGACAACACCCCGAAAGCTTTCCCGATACACACGGCTCGCCCATCATGGGGATGGGATATACCGCTCTGGCGGCGAATGTCGACCCGAAAAGTTTTCGAAGATTGATGGATGAGTCCCGTTGGTGGTTTGTTCTCGCCCAATGCAACGATGGGACCTTCTATTACCAGCCAAACAGAGATAATGCGGGATACGGGTCGGACTCTCGATTGTCCGCGAGCGCTGTAACCGCATTTATCCTCCAAATACCGAAAAAGAATCTGCACGTTACCGGAAAACCGACTCGGAAATAGATCCCCCCCATCCTCATTCCCCGGTATCCTGTGGGGAATGAAACCGCTCACCATTGGACTGATTCGAGAAGGGAAAACTCCACCCGACAGGAGAGTTCCGCTGACCCCAACCCAATGCCGGGAAATTCTCGATACATACCCATCCGTGACGATCCTCGTTCAATCGAGTCCCATCCGGATATATACCGATGACGAATACCGCCAGGCGGGAATCCCCGTTACCGAAGAGATGTCTGAATGTGACATCCTTCTTGGCGTAAAAGAAGTTCCGGCAGACCTCCTTCTCCCGGGGAAAACATACCTGTTTTTTTCTCACACCATCAAAGAACAACCGTACAACCGGAAGTTGCTTCAGACCATACTAGAACGGAATATCCGTCTGATCGATTATGAGTGCCTTACCGATACCGATGGGATCCGGATGATCGGATTTGGCCGGTATGCTGGGATCGTAGGGGCGTACAATGGCCTGATCGGATATGGAAAACGGACAGGTCGATTTGATCTTAAGCCTGCACATCAATGCACCCAAATGTCGGAAATGAGGGAAGAGCTCGAGAAAATCGATTTTGGGTCCATTAAGATCGTGATTACAGGAAGGGGTCGGGTCGGCAGAGGCGCCAGAGAAGTCATGAAAGTCGCCGGTTTTAGAAATGTTACCCCTGAAGATTTTCTCACCCGCCACTTCAAATTCCCCGCCTTCTGCCACTTAGGGGGGAAACATTATAATATTCATACGGATGGGCAGAGGCATACGGAAGAACATTTCTACGACCATCCTTCGGAATATTCTTCTGCGTTTCTACCCTATGCGCAAACAAGCGATCTCTTTATTTCATGCCACTATTGGGATCCACATGCACCCAAACTTTTCACGATCGATGATGTAAGCAATCAGACCTTTTCGGTACAGGTGATCGCTGACATTACCTGTGACATAGAAGGATCGATACCGACAACCGTCGCCCCGACCACGATCGAAGAACCCTTTTACGGGTATAACCGGAGGACTCATCAGAAGGAGGAGCCTTTTCAAGAAGAGTCCATTACGGTCATGGCGGTCGATAATCTGCCGTGTGAAGTTCCCCGAGATGCTTCCGAGGGCTTTGGAAAGGATTTGGTGGCAAAGGTTCTCCCGCTCTTACTAGAAGGAGATACGGATGGGATCATTGATCAGGCGGTGATCACTCGTGAAGGAAACCTGACCGATCGATTCCAATACCTTTCTGATTTCGTTCATTC
>CAYRLD010000365.1:0-2921 GCA_964424925.1 uncultured Planctomycetales bacterium | reverse complement strand
GCGACGAGCTAATTCTAGAGCCGCTTTGTGCTTGCCCGAAGCGGTCGCACCCAAAAGGAAAAGAGGAGAATGCATCGAGTGATTATAGATCACTTGGGCAGAATATCGAAGAACTGAGGACTTTACTCTTCGACGATTTCGCTCCCTAAAACCCGTGGAGGAGCGATATCAATGGAGAATCCATCGGTAGGTTTCGCCCACTGGGGAACACCCCCTACAATGATGGAAGCCCGGATATCACATCGAAAAGCACTCTGAGAAGGAACCGTCCATTTGTATTCCCCTGTAAGAGGAAGCCCTTCCTTGATCACACTATTAGATCCATCACAACGTAAATACAAGGTCACAGACGCTTTCGGATCATTAGACTCACCCTTCCACGAAAGGCTTTCCACAGCCCCCCCCTTCAGTACCGAAGCGGGTGTTGTTGTAATAATCAATTTTCCAGAAAGATCCGCTATTTGTGGAACCGCTTTTTCGCCCATATGAATAGAGAATTGGGGTGCTGTACCCGACAAGGGAGCCTTTCCACTCAACCCCACCCGACTGGTCGCAACCAAAGTAAATCCATATTCCCCAGGCTTAGGTGCGGTAAAAATTATTTCTGCCTTTGGATCCCGGAACACTTGGTAAATCGTCCACCGTTTTCCTCCATCCGAAGTCACCCAAAGGGTTCGACTCACGATGAGAGAAAGAGACGGGGAGATCTTAGAATCAAGAATAACCGCTGATTTTTTCACCTGAGCGCTCGGTCCAACAATGGACGCTGTCGGAGGAGTCCCATCAATAGAGAAGTCACTTGTAGAAGCGACCTCCTTGTACCGGTTGTACAACATCAATCGATAATGCTCTCCTGTTGCACTGGGCATGTTATGCCAAAGGAGCCCTCCCCGAACCGGTTCAACATTTTGATCGGAAATGGTAGCCCATGTTTTTCCACTATCTGAGGAAACTTTCGCACGCAGATCCGAAAGAGGAATATTCGTACGCAGTGCAATAAGCAGACTCGCTCCGCCCCGATACGGTTTTCCGCCGCCTACAAACGTAAGAAGTTCCAGTTCAATTCTTTCTGGATAGCCTATCCGATGGGAAAAAGCAGCCAAAGGCTCCTTCTTTAGATCCAGACTTAGATTTCCGGCCATATCTTCCGCTATCACCCAGAAATCCCACTCCCCTTTTTCGGTAATTTCGACCGAAAGCGTTCCCCGCGGAGAAGCGTTCTCCTTCAAATGCACCGCCTCGACGCCATCCTTCCGTTTTCCCCAGAGGGAAACTCGCTTAAGGCCAGACTGTCCATCCGAGGAACGGTAGGTTACCGTCACCGTTTTTGGAAGACTGCGAAGCTCTTCATCAACCGAAAACTTTCCAGAAACTACGGGAGCAATGCCATCCACCTCAAACGGGATCTCTGTCTCAACAGAACTCCGATTCCCAAAAGAATCCTCCGAATCCATACGAAGAAGGACAGATTTCTCATTCATTCCCGCGGGCAGAGTCCAAACATATCGGCCATCAGCTGGATCCACATCCTCTGCAATCCCTTCCCACTTTTTCCCACCGTTGATCGAATAAAGTAAATTAATCCCCGTGGAGCTAGGATGAATCTCCTTGGGAGGCCCGTCGGCCCACCGAATAATAAACTCATCTCCAGCAGCATATACCGTTCGATCTGGCAGGTCTCGGATCTCCATGACCGGCGGAATAGAATCTATTTCGATATCAAATGAAAAATCAGGTCGGGTCCCGTTAACAGGAGGCTTTTGCATTCGTTCCGCACGAGCCCCTGCCAAACTCTCACATGTTATGTAGAGAACATACTTCCCATCATCTTTCGCAAAGGTCATCGGACTCATAAGATCCGGATCTTCTCCCCACCGATGCCAATGATCTCCATTATCAGAAGAATACCAGAGAACCACATTCCCAAGCGGACTGAACCCTTGATTTAGGATCTCGTACTCAATCTTGCTCACACTTTCCATCGATTGGGCCGGAGCCGTTATCCGAGCTTCCGGCAGAGACGTATCAATAGAGAAAGGTTCACTTTTCGTAATCGTTTCATTTCCCGCTAGATCATGGACCGTTGCCCGGAGCATGTATTGATCCCCCGCCTTCGGAGGAGGGCTCCAGAGGAAAGGCGAATCTTTCGATATTTTCGTCCGAATCAGCTTCCAGTTCTTCCCCCCATCCGCGCTCACATCAAGACGGACAGGATTCTCAGATAACCCAACATTATCTCGAAGAGCCCACCGGACCTCGATAGCACGACCTGCAAGGTACGCCTGTTTCTTTGGGGCAATAAATTTCATGCGCGGCGAGGAAGAATCGACAATCGTTCGATATTGGGGCTTCGTCTTACCGTCCCGTGGATCGGGTGCTTTATTTCCGACATGATCTACAGCCGTTGTATAGAACCCATAGTCTCCATCTAACCCCTGGAAAAGAATCGGAGAAGTGGCATCATCGTCACTTCCGTAATAATCCCAACTAGCCCCACCATCCCGCGTGAACCAGAGGTGTACCGTACGAACGCCTGTCCCTCCAAAATCTTCGACCACATAGGAAACTTCAACGGGACTGGTATTGGAAACAGAAGGACCCACGACATGAGCATCAGGGGAAAGACCGTCTACCGAAAACGATTTATCCGACTCATCGGATCCCGTATTCCCGGCGCGATCGGTTGCCGAAACCCGAACCTTATATTGCCGAACAGCTTCCCGACCCCCTTCAAAACGGGGAATATCCCAAGGAAGACTTCCCGTATTCGGAAGATTTTCATGAATGGTAACCCACTGACCATCATGTTTTTTCACCTCGACCCGGATTCCATCTGGTTTAATATCTGAATCGACCGCATGCCATTCGATCAACGTCGTTTTTCCTGCTTGGAAAGATTCCCCTCCGTTGGGGCAACGGAC
>CAYRLD010000364.1:0-2926 GCA_964424925.1 uncultured Planctomycetales bacterium | reverse complement strand
AGGGGAGGAAGAATCTCAAGAGGCATCAAATTATGGGATATTGAAAAAAGAGCGAAAGCGGCGACCAAATCTGGAAAGATCTTGGCCGATGGGAAAGAGGAGATCGAATCGGAAGTTGCTTTTCTAAAGGATGTGGTCCAACAAGTTCTTTTGCTTGAGGAGCAATTCAAACGTAATAGTGATCAGATTCGGGCGGTGCAGGGAGGCTTAACAGAAAACATTAAAGAGGGGCGCTTTGTCTTTCTGTATGAAGGTGATTCTCTTCGGAAGGATCTTCTCGTTTTGGGAGGGTTCTGCCTCTTCTTCTTCCTCTCCATACTCTGGTTCCAGGGGCGTCGAGACCGGCGAGAGTAATCCGACCGACTATTCTTTCGCGGCGTTCACCGCTCGCACGGCATTAATGAGCCCCATTCCTGTTGTCGTATCCTTCCCTTTTTTCCCTATATCCTCGCAACTCTTTTCGAGTATCCATTTCACTTTCCAGGAAGGGATCTCTGGATTGACGGATAATACGAGGGCTGCGACTCCCGCAATATGGGGACTACTAAACGAGTTCCCTTTTATATTTCGATTCGGATCGATATAGGCCGTTTTCCCAGAGGAAAGAATTGGATATCCCGGTCCTGGGAAGGCGGAGAGATCTGGTTTGATCAACCCTTTCGGGAGGGGAAAGTCATGATAAAAAGGAACGGAACTCCATTCCACCGGGCCTAGGCTAACAAACCCGGGGAGAGAGTGGTCTCGATTGATCCCCCCGGCGCAAATCACACTCGGGATCCCTTCGGGGATACGGATCTGGACGGGGATCTGTTCGGATTTCTGAAAATTTCCCGCCCCCGAAACAAGGACAAGCCCAGCACAGGTCGCATGGTCGGCCATCCTCCTCCAGAGCCCACGGAGGGTCCCGAGATTCGGGATGCTAAAACTCATATTTACGATATCGGCGCCATTTTCGAGCGCATATTGCCATGCCAGAGCGGTTGCATGGGTCCCTCCCCCCTTTAGAGGCATAATTTTCGCTCGAGGAGCGACTCCAGTGATCGTTCCGCTCGTTCCATCCCCAGCTACGATTCCGGAGGTAACGGTTCCATGTTCCAATCCCCTATTGTTGGGAGCTGCCATGACCTTTGGGGAGTTCCTCCCAAAATCGTACCCATAGAGATCGTCGATATATCCATTTTGATCTTCATCTATTCCGTTATTGGGGATCTCATCATTGTTGATCCAGATGTTATCTTTTAAATCTGGATGAGTGTATCGAACCCCCGAATCGAGCATCGCGATCACGATGCCTTCTCCTCGGGTCTGCTTCCAGGCGAGCGGAGCCTCAATCGCTTTAAGATTCCATGGGACCTTTTTTTCTTTCAACGAAAAAGGAACTCTCTTCCCCGGCTGTAGAATCTGGTCCACTTTTCCCTTTGGCTTTCCCATTCGGACACGCGTCCCGGGGTAAATATATTTTACCTCGGGAAGCGAAGCTGCTTTTTGAATCTGTTCGTGAGTCAATCGAAGGGAGATCGCGTTGACCAACCAAAGAGGGGCGGAGGGTCTGGGATTTCCGAGTGCTTTTAGGATTGTGCCCTGCTCCTCAGAAGCGATCGTCTTAAGTGTTTGAATGATCTCAACCCGTAATTCGGATCGTTTTCTATTTTCATTCTCTTTGCAATAAGTGAGAAATCCGTCCTTCCCTTCAAACAGTTGGGAGGTTCCTAGGAGAATGACATTCTGCTCATTTCCCGATTTCATTTTAGACTCAACCCGGGGATCGATTTTCTTTTCTGTCGTGGTTTGGAAAAGAATCAGGAACAGGAGGTATGTTTTCATCATTCGGTTTTACTCCATTCAATAAGTTGGCTCAAGCCAAGTTCATCATTATTTGAATCTCGAGCGAAGGAAAAGGAAGCTGAGGAAAAGGATGGCGTCGAGGCCCACGAGTCCACAGGCTGGTTTTGAATCTACTGGGGCCGCGTCGATAGACGATTCTCCTTTTGTTCCGAGAAACCATGGAATGGATGTGGGATCAGATTTAAGGTGGGTTAGTAACATCTCAGCGACTTTCTCTCTTCCCTGTTTTGATGGGTGCGTGCCGTCTGCAAGAAGATCGCTGGGAAGCCATTCTAATCCATCACTTCGTCCCGGTACCCCTCCTTCGATATTGTCTGTTCCCATTCCATTTGCCCAAAGATAGGGGCCCCAACTAAGCCAGGGAAACGGAGCCGCCTCTCCTTCGTAGGAAAGGAATGGTTTTCCTTCGATCTGTTTTTCGATCAACCATTTTACGGCAAATCCAGATTCGTACGCATACGGTTCCGGATTGAGTTGGGTCGTGGCATACCCGGCATATATTCGGGAGGAGAGGTATACGATTCGAACGGATGGATATTTCTCTTTTAGGTTTTTGATCGATTGATAAATCTTTTGCGTGAGTTGGTACGCTCTCGCAGGGAATGCGGGTTGGGTCAGTTCGCTTTTTCGAGCGGCAAGTTTTACCCAGACAACCTGGAGCTGTTTTCCAGAAACTCCCGCAGAGAGCAATCTGTTCTCAAATTCATCCCAACATTCTTCTAGTGGATCCGCCCATTGGAAAGCGGTTTTTCCTCCTTGCGCAGTATCTACCACCTGCAGGTGTGGATTTAGATCCGGGTCTTGATCTGCTAGAGGAACAAAATGGGCAAATTCCTGTGTGGTATTGGACATCCCCAGAGACGCCATCACAATTTTCCCCTCTGTGAGATTGAGGTTTCCTTGAAGATCAAGAGGTTTGATTTGATCGAGAGCGATCTGCATACCGATCGATTCATGTTCAAGTGGCCTTTCGTTGGCTCCCTCTGGATAGAGCCCTCCCTGGCTCCCTAAATAGGCTCCTGTTCCAAGGTCGGTAAGGGGGATAAGTTCTTCTTGTTGCGTATTTGCGGCCACCATACCG
>CAYRLD010000363.1:0-2929 GCA_964424925.1 uncultured Planctomycetales bacterium | reverse complement strand
GGGATACGATTCGATCGCTTCCTGGTAATCGGCAATCTGGTCGATCACCTTTTTTCCGTATTCGCGGAATTGGGTTGGGGTCATATGGCCGGGGATCAAGAGAGTTCTTTCTCGAATTCGGCCATTTCGGCTTCGATGTCAATCTGGGGGAGTTGAAAACTTCCCTGGATAAAATGATTCTCTCGAACGAGAGAACTGTTGAGCGCTTTGATAGCGGTTTCCAATTTGACCAGAAGATCTCGATAGAGATGTTTCTGGCCTCGGATGGCTCCTCTTCGAAGTTCTTTCATCTCGGCTTGGATCTCTTCGATCTCTTTTCTTCGTTCGACGAATTCGGGCGCAACCCCATTATCTTTAAGAACCTTGAAGGCGAGTTGCCAATCTTTTTCCGCGAAAGGATTTTCCTGGAGGTTTAGTTTCTTTCCATGCGTCGGAAGGTTGTTGAACATCCCTTTCTCTTCGGCTTCCCGGATCTTCTTCTCGATTAACGTCTCCAGTTCATGCGAGAACATATCCATCAACTCTTCCTCCTTTTGTAAGCCAGGCCCAATCGTTCGGCACACCATTCGAGGAAGATTCGATCCGTTTCGTTATAGGCACCTACTTTATCCCCGTCGATGTCGATTTCTCCGACGACCTTCCCTTCGAGGAAGATCGGAACGACGATTTCACTTCGGGTATTGAGGAAGCACTGCAGATATTCCCCTTCTTTCTGGACGTCATCGACGAGAACGCTCTTCTCTTCCCGGGCCGCCAGCCCGCAGATTCCTTGGCCGACTGGGATTCGTACATGCTCGGTTGCCTCTGGGCCATCCCACGCCTTGAGGATCAAGGTTTCTGGCTCTTCGATCATGTAGATGCCGACCCAGGAGTAGTGGGAGAATTCGTTTCTCAATAGCGTGCAAAACTCCCCGGCCACCTCTTCAAAAGAGCTCTCGTTTCGGAAAAGTTCTTCCAGAGTTGTCATGGGATTGGTCATTCGCCGGGATTATAGGAGGCTCAGAGGTCGGGGTCAAATCGGTCTTTTCCGGGAATGTGGAAGGGATGTGGATTGTTGAATTCTTAGCGGTCTCGTGTAGAAATCGCTAGAGTATGGGCTGGAATTTTGGATTCAGGAAAAGGAGATAGCGGATGCGTATTCTCATGTTTGTCGTTTTCGGACTAGGTATGGCAGGGGTAATGGTGGCGTGCGGAACTACTTCTGCAAAGTCGGCTCCTGCGAAGCATGCACATGCCTGTTGTGAAGCAGCGCAAGAGAAGGATGGTTGGTGTGGAAACTGTAACGTCGGATTTGTCGACGGGACTTCGGTAAAGTGCCAGGATTGTCACACGGCGAAAACCACGAAAGGTGGTTGGTGTGATGGGTGTGATAAAGGGTATGCCAACGGGAAAGCAACCAAGTGCAAAGGCTGTGCGGATGCCGCGGTGAATGGCGGTGAGTGTGGCGGATGTACTAAGAAAGCGGCGGGGTGTGCCGGCTGTAAAGATTCCGGAAAAGCGTGTGCGGGCTGCGCAAAAAAGAGTGCCTCTCATGAAGGGTGCAGTGCGGAGAATTGCGGCGATTGCGGAAATGCAGGCAAGGGCTGCAAAGATTGCAGCAAGGGATCAGAGGGCTGCACCTGCGGGTAGTTGATTTTTCTACAAGAAAACAAAGGAAGGCGCGGAGGCTTGTTCTCCGCGCTTTTTTTTATTAGACCGGTTGGCCTAGCCGGGCTCCCCCTTCGATTGAGATTTCGCCGGTTCTTTGTTCTTGCTGAATCTGAATCTGTTGCCCTTTGGATAATTGAAGGAGGGCAAGAAAGGTTCCGATGATCTTTCCCCGTTCCAGGCGGCCTTCCATCAGTTCACTGAAGGATGTTTTCCGTCCTTCCTGGAGTGCGGTCACGATCCTTTCCATAAAGACTTCTACGGGAACGTCATGGTAGAGGATCGATATCCCCCCTTCGAGTTGAGTCGAATGGGAGAGTTTGGCCCAGAGTTTTACGAGGTGCCAGGTATCGATATTTTCAAGAGGTTCTTCTTTCTCGGATTCCCCTTTCTCCAGTTTCAGACGGGGTCGCCCTGTTTTTTGTGCTCGCTCGTTCATGAGTTCGCCGAGGGATCGGGCTCGATCCTTGAATTGCTTGTATTGGAGTAATTTTCGGAGAAGCTCAAGAGAGGCTTCCTCTTCGGTCTCTTCTTCTTCGTCCTCTTCGTCGACCGGTGCGGGAAGGATGGTCCGGGATTTGATCAAGAGAAGTTGAGAGGCCACCACCAGGAACTCACCGGCGAGGTTGATGTTCATTTCCTGCATGGCATCGAGAAAGGCTACGTACTGCTCGGCTACCCGGGAGAGGGCGATCTGTGTGATGTCGACTTCGGCCTCTTTTACCAGGTGAAGCAGTAGGTCGAGTGGGCCGTAGTAGTTCTCAATCTGGACTTTGCAGTCTGTCAACTCGGGCATGATTTCCTCTCTCTATCCAAACTTCTTCCGTACTTATGAAAGTATTATCGGCTGTTGAAGACCGCTTCCCGTACCTCTTCCATCGTTTCTTGGGCGACAATTCGGGCTTTTTTTGCCCCCTCATGGATGATCTCGTCGAGTTCCTTTGGGTTTTCGAGAAGTTCCTTCCGTTTTTCATAAATCGGAGTGAGGTGTTCCAGAACCTTCCCTGCCAGTTCTGTCTTGCAGTCAATGCAGCCGATCTCAGCGGATCGGCATCCCTCTGCGATTTCGGTATGCCTCTCGCTCGAATTGAAGATCGAGTGGAAGGTCCAGACATTACATTTCTCTGGCGTTCCGGGGTCTTTTCTGCGAACGCGCGCCGGATCGGTAAACATCGACTTGATCTTCTTTTCAACTGCGGCAGGTTCTTCCCCGATTTCGATTCCGTTTCCATAGCTTCCGCTCATCTTTCGTCCGTCGAGCCCGAGAAGAAGTCGAATTTCG
>CAYRLD010000362.1:0-2944 GCA_964424925.1 uncultured Planctomycetales bacterium | reverse complement strand
ATAACGCAGGAGCGGTAAGAAGGTAAGAAAACTCATCACCTGCCCGAAGCCCGGTATTGGAGAACACTCCAATGCCGGGTTCTCTTATTTTTGCGCAAAACCCATTTTTTTTATGAAAGAAGTCCACAGAACCCTCGGATGGGAATGTAGAAGACAAGGCAAAGATTAAAAACAGGCCGAACAAGAAAATCTCATCACCTGCCTGAAGCCCGGTTTTGGAGGCCCCTCCAATGCCGGGTTCTCTTATTTTTGCCCCTCATCAGGGTCTGGATTGACATAACGACGAACGATCATAGTCTCCCGCTGATACTCCTCTTCTGTTGAAGAATATGTGCGAATTTCATCATCGATCAGCGTTTTTAAGCGAAGTTTGGCTCGACGGATCCAAGTGCTTACGTTTGTTAGGGAAGTGTTAAGCTCATCTGCGATCTCCTGGTACGCCTTTCCACGGAGAAACATCGTTAGAGACTTGTGATACAACTTTCCAGATCGGTCACATTCAGCGGCAAGTTCCTTCATCGCAAGCCCCATTATGTTGGAAGCCCATCCGCGATCAAAATCCTCATCTTCAACGTCATCTCTCATTCCGGAACTCGGCTCCGCTATTTTGTCGAGGGAAACCGCTTGGGCTCCACCGCCCCGTTTCTGTGCCGATTGCTTTCGGTAGTTTCCCTGCATTACCCGCTTTGTTACGGTGATAAGAAGAGCCCGAAAGCGCCCTTTTTCTCGATCGGCCCGAACGAGAACATCCTTACTAAAAAGCTGAAGAAAAACCTCCTGAGCCGCATCATCCGCATCGGAGGAAGATAACCCCTTCCCTTGTAAATAGCCCAGAAGCGCTGGGTAGTACCGCCGAGCGACCCTGTCTGAGGCCATGGGGTCTTCTTTTCCGGCATGTTGAATATTAGTCCACATCGTCGTCGGAAAGCGATCTTCAGCCATAGTTCTATTCTAGCTCGACACTTCCAGAGAATCCTATTTTTCGAATTTTTTCCGCAAGAAACTTTCCCGAACTGCAATAAGAGTCATAGCGAGTAATAGGAGAACGCATATGACAGCTTCGGAGCAAAGGATTCAAACCTGCGGGTCAGAAGAGACCCTCTTCCTCCTCCGAAAAGCATTACAGTCTGGTAATGACCACTGGGAAAATATTTCTATCGAGGATTGCACCTTCTTTTTAGAGGAAGAGGACACACTAATCTGGAAGAGAACATAATTTGAATTATTCGGGTTTTACGTGCTGGGGTAAATTATGGACATACTCAATACAGAGAGAATCGAATTAAAAAACAAGACCATTCGATGTAGTCCAGTTGAAGCGAGCAGTATCTTCAAGAAATATAAGGCATCGGGCAAAGATGTCGCTTGGTATACGATGACACCAACATTGTCCCTCGTGAGAGCCTTCGTTCACGGAAGAGATATCGAGTACCTATAAACCAAGACCGATCCTCCCGCCCTCCGATCACCCACCCAAATAATTTTCTCCATAACATCTCCAGCCCTAAGGTATCCAACCTATATGCCGGCAAGAATAATCCCCGATCGAGGAAAACCAGTTTTCTGTATTCAAAACAAGGAGGCAATATGAAACGGGTTGGCGCTGGACTGAGCATCCTCATCCTGGCAATTTCTATGGCGGGATGCATTGATTTGAGTGGTCTCGATCTTGGACTGGATGAAACGCAAAGTGAGCAACATGGAAATCAAGGCCCCGGTGGAGGGGGAGAATGCGAATCAACGACCTTTCTTGGGAATATCACCAATCCTACCGGAATGCTCCAAAGAGAAGCCGAAGCCGCAGGAGCTTATTGTGCGGCTCTCAATAGCACTCTAAATGTGGTCGCCATTGTCGAGACAGGCGAAACCGTCATCGCACCTGTGGATGCAGCCGGAAACTATAGCGTCACAGTACAGTCTTTCATGGCGGCCGTTATGATCGTTTTCGTGATTGATTTCGATAGCGACGGAGATATGGATCTCTACGAGGGAACTCTGATGTTCATGGCGAGCTTTGGAATGACCTCTCAGATCACGACGGGAGGGGGCACAGTAAACCTGGGGACAACCACCCTGTCTGCGGGTTTAAATGAAACCTCCAGTCTATCCGGAACCCTTCTTTCCAATTTGGATGCAGACAGCGACGGAATTAACGACTTTGCCGATGTCGATGATAATGAGGACGGAGAATCCGACCTATTGGAAAATGAAAACGACGAGGATGGTGACGGGATCCCGGACCTCTTCGATGAAGAAGACGACGACGATGAGGACGAGGACTGCGATAATGACGGAGTATGTGACTCGGTCGACATCAACATCCAAATCTCAATTCAGATCGACTTCAGCTTCTCCTTTGATCAAAACTAAGAATCCGCTCCTGAGTTCCCCGCCCTTGTCTCACGAGGGCAAGGCGGGGAGACTCTGCTTCTCTATTCCCGACCTACCCCACCCCAGAACAGAACAAAAAGGCACCCGCCTACGCCTTTTTGAGAAACCCGATCTGATATTTCCAATTTCATGAAACAACCAAGAGAAAAGTACGAAGAGAAGGATGTGAAGATAAAAGGAATATAACTGAACAGAAACATTCTCATCACCTGCCCTATGAACGGCTTCAGGCACATTGCCTGGAGCCGTTATTTTTACCACCGAAGGGTGAGCTTGTCCGGATTGCTGTAAAGAGTAAACACTTGGCCGGTTGTCACCGAGACCGAGATTCCATCCGATCCTTCCTCATCGAAAGGAAAAGCAAAATCAATACGAAGAACGGAGCCTTGAAAGAAACGGGCCGACCCAACCCGAAACCCAAAGCCAGCACTCACCTTCAGATCATCTGCTTGGAACCCTTGGGACGATTCCCATGCATATCCAGCATCAAGAAAGGCGACCAAACCAAGACGAAGGGTAAATAGTTCGAAGGGAGTAAATATACGGTCCTCAA
>CAYRLD010000361.1:0-2947 GCA_964424925.1 uncultured Planctomycetales bacterium | reverse complement strand
AAGGTAAGTCATAAAAAAAAGCCTCCCACGGATGATTTCCGAGGGAGGCTTTTTTGTTTTAGTTAAATTTGGTTCAAGGCCCCTTTTTCGATTGGAAGGGGGATAAAGATTAGCGCAATCCTTTGATCGGTTTTCGGATCTTTCGTCGTCTTTTGTGGCTTCTTTTACGTTCGGGCTCCATCACCTCATCGATACGAGCGCTAAAAGCGACTCCGCCGCGCAGTTGACGCATCTGGACGGTCGTGAGGGACCTCGTCTTGCTCTGCGCGTACCGACTCTTCATCATTCTTCCTATCACCTGTCTGTCACCCTCTCTTTGTCTTCGACCCCCTGATGTTGCAGATATTTTTCCCTCCAAAAATCGACAGAAAAAACGGCCAGTTCGTAATTCTTACTATATAGTGAAAGAAGAGAATGATACTCAAGACACTATTCTTGCTCGCCCTTCTCGCGTCTCCCCAGGATGAGGATCCGTTCGGGATTCCGGATGAGGGTGCAGAAGTTCAAATTACCTCCATCGCAGTTGAACCGGCCGAGGCGAAAATCGGGGAGGTGGTTCACGTAAAACTGGGGGTAGAGGTACGAGAGGGGTGGCACTACTACTCCCTGACCGCTGATCCTGAATCGACGATTCCCGCTTTCTTCGAAATCGACGAGGATGTTCCTGCCGAAGCGGCCGGAGAACTGATCGAGCCGAAACCGAAACCGTGGGATTTCTTCGGAACCGTTTACCCTGTTCATGAAGGAAGTTTTGAAATCTCCCTTCCTGTGCGTCTTACCGGCGAGGCGAAAGAGGGGGAGCTTACCCTCTCGGGTCGCTTGGGTGGCCAGGTCTGCGAAGAGGTCTGCCTCAATGTCGACCTTCCTTTTCAGGTAGCGATCCAAGTTCTTCCGGGCGGAACGGCTCTCCCGGCACAAACAGAGCCGGAGACTCCGCCGGCGGAGGAAAGTGTTCCTGAACAGAGCGAAGAGGCGAAAGAGCTTCTCGAAAAAGGATTTCTCGGATTCCTTCTCGCCTGCGTGGTGGGTGGCCTCATCTCCCTCATCATGCCTTGTGTCTATCCCTTGATTCCGATCACGCTTACTTTCTTTGTGAAACAGTCGGGGGGCACCAAGGCTCGCTCCGCCGGTCTCGCCTTCATGTACGGCCTCGGTATCATCGTTACCTTTACCGGTCTCGGATTTCTCCTTTCGAAAGTGATCGGGGCCGTTGGCGCGCGTGTTTTTGCAGGTGATCCCTGGGTGAACCTTGTTATCGCCGGGGTCTTCCTCGTTCTTGCGCTCTCTCTTCTGGGGATGTTTGAATTGAAGCTTCCCAGTTTCATTACGAATAAAGCGGCCGGCTCTTCGCCGAAACAGGGCTTCTTCGGTGCCTTTGGTCTCGGGCTGATCTTTGCCGTGGTCACCTTCACCTGCACCATCCCGGTGGCGGGTGGGCTTCTTTCGCTCGCGGCGGGAGGGGGGAATGCCGGATGGGCTCTCTCCGGAATGCTTGTTTATTCTATTACGATGGCGTTTCCCTTCTTCATGCTTGGATTTTTTCCCGGTCTTCTGAAGAAGATCCCGCAGAGTGGAGGCTGGCTTCAGACCGTAAAGGTCGGCGCGGGATTCCTCGAGCTTGCCCTGGTCTTTTATTATCTCGCGAAGTCGGACTTCGGTTTCTTCGGTATTGATGGATTCCTCATGAGTCGCGAGATGGTCCTCGCGATCTGGGTCGCCATTATGGCGGCGACCGCTCTCTGGCTTCTGGGGATCTGGCGATTCAAGAAAGATCCGGAGTCGAAGGGGATCGGATATGGTCGGGGGTTCTGGGCCTTTCTTACCGGTGTATTCGCTTTCTGGCTCGCGACCGGGCTCGCCGGAAATCACCTCGGTGGTTTTGAGACCGTTCTTCCGATCAGCAACGAGCTTCATCGCCCCCAGAGGGTCGAGACCGAACTCGCGCGGATCAAGACCCTGATTAAAGAGGGTGGCGCGGAATCGATCTCGGACATCAAGGAAGAATATCTCGACTACGATGAGGCTCTTGCGGCGGCCAAACATCACTCCAAGGCGGTCTTTATCGATTTTACAGGCTTTACCTGAACCAATTGCCGGGTAATGGAAATGCAGTTTTTTCCAAAACCGGTTGTCCAGCAGGAGTTGGACAAGTTCCTCCGGGTGAAGCTCTATACGGATGACAAGAAGACCGGAAAGAAGAATACCCAGATTCAGCAGGATATCTATAACAGTACCGCGCTTCCCCTTTACGTCATCCTCACTCCGGATGGCAAAGAAGTCGCTCGCCTCAATAAGGCCCTTTTTGACGCCGAAAAATTCGCCGCCTTCCTTCGGGACGGATTCGAAAAAACGGGCGTTGAAATCGACTGAACCATTTCTTACTCTTTTCTGTCCTAACAGAGCCCTTACCGGGAGCGTATCAGATGAGGGCAGGATTTTGACACGGATGATTCTGGAGGAATTATGAAAAACGCATTGGGTCTCCTTTTTGGCTTCGCCATCCTTTTCGGCGGTTCTCTAAACGCCGAGGCACAGGATCTCGAAGAAAGGGCCCGTGAATTAAAAGAGATGTACGAACAGCGTCGCGCTGAGATGCAGAAGAATTTCGAAAACTCGATGCGCAAATTGCAGAAAGAGTTTGGCGAAAGAATGCGCACGCTTCAAGAGCAGTCGAGACGTTGGCGTGGCGAGCGTGACGAAGATCATCGTGAGGAAAACGATCGCGAAGAAGAGGGTGGCGAGCAATTTGGCGAGTTGATGGAGCGGATGGACCGTCTCGAAGGAATGGTCGAAGGGCTCGTTCAACGGCTGCGTGGAATGCTCGACCGAAACCGCGGTGGAGAAGAGCGGGACCGTTGGGAAGGCCGTCGCAACCGGGAACGGAATCGCGAAGAGGACGAGGATCGTCGGGAAGGGTTTAACCGTCGGGGCGAGTTTAATCCCGAAG
>CAYRLD010000360.1:0-2948 GCA_964424925.1 uncultured Planctomycetales bacterium | reverse complement strand
GGCCCGGCAACGGATCTGGCGTAGTTCAGGTAAGGAGTGGCCGCCAGGATCGCACTCCCCAGAAGGAGTGCTGCCAGTGAAATCCGGAGAACGGCTTTTCCCCGAAGAGTGGAAAGGAGTAACCAACAGGGGATCCCCACGACCGCGATCAAGCCTTCGCCTCTTGTTAGGAATGCTGCAGAAGAGGCCAGCCCGGCGAGCAGAGTGGTCTTCCAGTCTGGGGATTGGAATGTTTTCCACCCCAGCCAGAGAGCGGAAAAGAGAAAGAACATGAATGTTCCTTCCGTTACGACGTCAGCCTGAACGTCTACAATATGACGATGGAATGCGTATAGAAGTGTTCCAAAGAAGGCGGCCGGCCTTCCGAGGGCCTCTTTTGCAAGGAAGTAAAGGGGGGCTGCTGCGGCCGATCCAAGAACAATGGAGACCCAATATCCAGCGGCCATGGATCCCATCATGGGTTGGAAGAAGGACCCGATCATCGGATAGAGGGGGTGATATCCCCACGACTCCAGTCCTTCCCGGAATTGACTCTCTGCAAAGGCGTCCATCATCTGGATAAATCGGGGACCATCCCCATGGCAGAGGGTGGATCCCAGATAGACGACAACTCGAATTCCCATGGCCAGCCCAACCAGGATGGCGGCGATTTTTCGATCGGAAATCTTTTTGAGCATCTGCGGGGAATTGTACCCGGCAGGCGCCGGGCTGAAAAGTGCTCCATTTGCCTCTTGAGGTAATGAGGAAGATACGATAACTTGTCGGCCCATGAATATGACTATGGAAGCTACGATCTCCAGAAAACAAAGACCGGAGGCCTCAATCGCTTCTTGTCGGCCGTCGGAAAACCCGGTAGCCTGTCGAGCTATGAAGCTAAGTGTGGTTATGCCGGTCTATAATGAGGAACGGACCGTTTCTAAGATTATCGATATCATATTGGCACATCCTCTAGCGGATGAGCTCATTATTGTGGATGATGCCTCCAAGGATGGTACGAGATCGGTCCTGGAAAATTATCGCTCTCATCCGAAGGTTCAGCTCTATTTCCAGGAGAAGAATCAGGGGAAAGGGGCGGCGCTCCGTACCGGCTTCCAATATGTTACCGGCGACTACATGATCGTTCAGGATGCTGACCTGGAATACGACCCATCTCAATATTCTGAGCTTCTTGCCCCTCTTCTCAAGGGGGAGGCGGATGTCGTCTACGGTTCCCGCTTTATGAGCGGAGAGCGGTGGAAAGAGTCTTTTATCCATACCGCCGGCAATCGTACGCTCAGTCTGATCTCCAATATCACGACGGGCTTTCATCTGACGGATATGGAAACTTGCTACAAAGTGATTCCCACTCGGCTTCTTCGCAAAATGTCTCTTCGTTCGAATCGTTTCGGGATCGAACCCGAAATGACGGCGAAGTTGGCGGCTTTGGGCGCGCGAATTCGAGAGGTTCCCATCCGGTATCAGCCCCGTTCCTATGAAGAGGGGAAGAAGATTAAACTTTTTGACGCAGTGCAAGCCGTTTGGGTAATGCTGCGCGCTCGTCTCGAATCTTGATTATCCTTCGAGGATAAAGGTCAGCTTCATCTTGACCCGGTATTCCGCAACCTTTCCTCGGGACACTTTCGCCTTCACGCTGACCACCTCTAGTCCTGTAATCCCCCGGAGCGTTCGAGCGGCCCTCGATAATCCGGTGTTGATGGCATCCTCAATCCCTTTTTTTGATGAGGCTGTGATTTCTGTGACTCGTGCAACCGCCATGATTCCTCCTGTTGGTTAAAGGTTCAATCTACTTCCCGCATAAATCTTCGGTCAAGGAATCGTTTGGCCGGGTTGCATGGCTGTGGTATCTTCTCGGCATGTCCTTTCGTGCCCCTTCCGGAACCGAAGATATTCTTCCCAACCGGGTCCCTCTTTGGCTTCGGGTGGAGGAGACGGTCCGGAGTCTCTTTGGATCTTATGGATATCGGGAACTTCGGCCTCCATTGCTGGAATACACCTCTCTTTTTCACAAGTCGACCGGAGAAGTAACCGACATCGTCGAGAAGGAGATGTATACCTTTGGGGAGGGGAAGAACGCTCTTTCCCTCCGTCCAGAGGTGACTCCGTCAGTGGTAAGGGCCTTGATTGAAAAGGGTCTCTTTGGACAACAAAAGTTTTGGAAGACCTTTTACCTGGGGCCTGCCTTTCGACGGGAGCGCCCTCAAAAAGGTCGAATGCGGCAATTTACGCAACTGGGGGTAGAGGCTCTCGGTTCCACCGATCCGATGTTGGATGCAGAAGTGATCCGGCTTTATGCCCACTTCCTGGATACGCTTGGGATTTCCCGTTATGAAATTCGTTTAAATTCCATTGGTTGTCATGGATGCCGGGCGAGTTACCGGGACGTCTTACGCAAAGAGATCACCCCGCACATCGGGGACTATTGCAAAAATTGCCAAAACAGATTGGAACGGAATGTCTTTCGCATTCTTGACTGTAAAGGGTGCCGGGAAAAGACGAAGAAGCTTCCTCTCGCGATCGATCATAACTGCACCGATTGCCGTGACCACTTTGCTCTCGTAGAGAAGGGGTTGCAAGGCGTTTCCTATAAGGTCGATCCTCATATTGTCCGGGGGCTTGATTATTACACCCGTACCGTTTTTGAGTTCACCTCGGATCTTCTCGGAGCTCAGGATGCGCTTGCCGGGGGCGGTCGGTATGATTCTCTGGTTAAGAATATGGGCGGTCCTGATGTCGGGGCGGTCGGCTTTGCCGCCGGTGTCGAGCGATTGATGCTCGTTCTCGATGCACTTGAAATTCAGGTGGAGGGCAAGAGCCCTGACTTTTATGTGGTGGCGGTTGATGATTCGGTTCGGGGCGAAGTGTTCCGCATTGCGAATGAACTTCGCTCAAAGGGGCTCTCGGGAGATCTCGATTTCGAAGGGCGTAGCTTGAAGGCTCAATTCCGAAGT
>CAYRLD010000359.1:0-2976 GCA_964424925.1 uncultured Planctomycetales bacterium | reverse complement strand
CCTTAGGGGAACGTCTAGCCCTGGGATCCCTTGAAACATATCGAAGAAGAATCGCGGAACAAGACCGTCCTGCATTAGACCGAATCATGAAAACCCTTCGAGAAGGAGGCGATTCAAAAATTGCTTCCCTGGAGAAGGAACTTGAAGAAATACGAAGTAAGTATCGAAAACTGGAAGAACGGATCTTTTCCATGGAAACCAAATCCGGAGAATCAAAATGAGACTGGCTACGCTAATCATTTCTTTGGTCGCACCGATATCGGTTTGGTCCCAAGAACCGGTTACCCTTGTCACCGACCCGGCGCTCTCTCCAAACGGGGAAATGATCGCTTTCGCCTGGAAGGAAGATATTTGGACCGCTCCCACGACAGGAGGAACCATCCGGCAACTTACCCGGCACGAAACGATTGAGAGGCAGCCATTCTTTTCTCCGGATGGAAAAGAGATCGCTTTCGTAAGTGAACGATCCGGGAGCCGACAAATTTGGATCATCCCGGTAACAGGAGGGACGGCCGTTCAAGTAACCGATCATACGGCAGGCCATAGCCTTCATGGTTGGTTTCCGGATGGGAAGTCTCTCTTAATCCGACGTGCTTCGGATTCGTATTGGAGAAATCCATATCGCTTCTGGAAATTCCCCCTCACCACCGATGAGGAACCGACGCTCATTTTTGATGCTCGAGGAAATCATGGAGACCTAAATTCTGACGCGACCAAAATCATCTTTACCCGGGAAGGGGAACAAACCTTTCGGAAAGGGTATACCGGTCCCCGGGCCCGCCAAATCTGGATGTACGATTTAAAAACAGCCACTTTTCAGAAATTGATTCAGAACCGGACAGAATCACGTTGGCCACTTTGGAAGAGAGAAGGAGATGGATTCTATTTCGTCGGTGGGGAGTCTGGATCCTTAAACCTAAGGGAAACGGATCAACTCTCTGAGAACGCCCCTTCTCAGTTGGTAACAAAATACAAGGATGATACCGTTACCAACCCTGCTTTATCCCGGGACGGATCAACGATTGTTTTCAGTCACCTTTTCGATCTCTATCGAATGATGCCAGGATCGAAACCGGAAAAGATCGATCTTTTGTATGATGGAGATACAACCGGATTTCACTCCCAAAGGAAGACTCTGAAAAAAGCTTCTGAGGCCGCCTTTACCGATGACGTCCTTGAAATTGCTTTGATTTCCGGAGGCGACCTCTGGGTCATGGATACGGTCTTAAAAGAACCTCGAAGAATTACAAATACCCCTGGAGAGGAATCGGAACCGATCTTTTCCAAAGACCGAAACGAGATCTACTATCTAAGTGAACAAGAGGGACAGAGCGATATCTGGGTAGCCCGACGTTCAGACACAAAAAAGTATTGGTGGCAGAACGATTCCTTTGTGACCGAAAGAATCACCAATGATGCCGTGGTAGAGGGAAGTTTCACGCTCAGTCCCGATGGAAAGTCACTCGGATTTGTACGGGATCGCTCCCAACTAGTCGTACGCAATATTAAGGATGGATCCGAACAGGTGGTCGTTTCGAGTTGGAATTGGCCCACTTACGACTGGTCTCCCGATTCGAAATGGATGGTCTACTCCCTCTATGATCACGACTACAACCGGGATATCTGGATTACCCCGGTGGACGGATCCAAACAACCCGTCAATGTCTCCCGCCATCCGGATAATGAAACGAATCCCACGTGGTCTCCGGATGGAAAGATGATCGCTTTCACAGGCCGCCGTTCGGAAAAAGAGATCGATATCTACTACCTTTGGCTTACCAAAGAAGATCATGAAAAATCCAAACGGGAAAAGGATCTCAAGAAAGCGCTCGAAACGATGAAGAAGGGGAGAAAGAAGAAGGCCGAGCCGAAGGCCCCTGAGAAAAAGAGCGAAAAGGCTCCCGAGAAGAAAAAGAAGCCGATCAAAAAGAAGGAAGATCATCTTCTCGATGAGCAGGACAAACCCAAACCGAAGAAAAAAGAGGATCCGGCTCCGAAACAAGAAAAGAAAAAGGAAACGGCCAAAAAGAAAGACACCTCCGTAAAAATAGATTTCGATGATATCCATCTTCGATTAAAACGGGTTTCTCTTCCCGATTCGTCCGAAGACGATCTCTTCTGGGCACACGATTCAAAAAAACTGGGATTCAATTCGACCATAAAGGGAACGAAAGGACCGTGGACGGTATCGATGCCGAACCCGAAAACGCCCGCATTTCTCTCCGCGTCCTCGGTGGAATACCCAAAATGGATCTCAAAAGGGAATCAGATTCTCGGCGTGATCGACGGATTGCCAGGAAGCTTGAGCGCTACAGGGAGCGCGAAAAAGTACTCATTCTCCGTCCGCGTCGAAGTCGATCTTGTTGCCCACCGGCGGGAGGGATTCTTTCTCGCATGGAGAGCAATGAGAGATATCTTCTATGACGTGAAGATGGGGAATCGGGATTGGAACAAAATACGAACCAAATATGAAGAAGCGGCCGCGACCGCTCCGGATGCCCGTTCCTTCGGGAATGTAATCAATATGATGCTCGGGGAATTGAATGCCTCCCACCTTGGATTCAACCCCCAAACGAGTTCCGCACCTGGGCCCGGCTGGACGGAAGTAACCCCTCACCTCGGTATCCGTTGGGATCGAAATTATTCGGGGCCCGGATTACGAATCTTGGATATCCTCCCTGAAACCCCAGCCGCCCGGGAGATTCATAAACTTGAAACAGGAGAAGTCGTCACGAAGATCGATGGGAAAGAGGTGACCCCGAAAACACGCCTGACTACGATCCTCAATGGACGGCTCGATCGAGATATCACCCTCACGATCGTAGAAGGTCCGAAGAAAACGAGAGATGTTTCCATCCGGCCGATCTCCTACACATCGATACATGAGATCCTCTACAAAAAATGGATTCGAGATAACCGGGATAAAGTAGCGCAAACCTCCAAGGGAACCCTTGGGTATCTGCATGTCCGATCGAT
>CAYRLD010000358.1:2171-2979 GCA_964424925.1 uncultured Planctomycetales bacterium | reverse complement strand
GGGGCGATCGCGGCCTTAACCAAAAAGAAGATTACCCGCGAAGGGGTGACGAAGGATGCGGTTGTGATGGCGCTGGCGCCCTGGTTGGGGTAGTCAAATTTCCCCTGATCCGCCGAAGAAGCCTGTATACTGTTTATGGGTCGATCGGAGGTTTCTCCTTGTGAGTGATGAAAAGAGCTGCCCCTCCTGTCAGGCTGTTATGGAGGGGGATACCTGTCCCACCTGTGCGCCTTATACAGATACGGTCGTTAATAATCAGGACTCGGAAACTCCTGTTCCGTGGTCGAAGCGCAAGCGGGTGATGGATCTTCTTTTTCAGAAGACGGGCGAATCTATCGAAGAAGAGATCTCGGAGTATGTCGAAATTCCAGAGGAAGTTCGGGATGCTTTGGGAAAACCGGATCGACGGCTTAATCAATATGTTCTTCTGGAGAAGGTGGGCGAAGGGGGGATGGGGACGGTCTGGAAGGGGTGGGATCTCGATTTGGCGCGCCCAGTTGCGGTCAAATTTCTCCACTCCACGGATGAACGAGCCATTGGTCGTTTTGTCCGGGAAGCGCAACTTGCGGCGCAACTGCGCCATGCGAATATTGCCGGGATTCATGAGGTAAAGCAGTCGGAAGAGAAGCCGTACCTCGTGATGGATTATATTGATGGGGAGAATCTTCGTGCCCAACGGCTCCCCCTTCGCAAAGCGCTTGAGGTCTTTGCGAAAGCATGTCGAGCGGTGCAGTTTGCCCACGATCGATCGATTATTCACCGGGATATTAAGCCCGCGAATATCATGCTCGGAAAAGATAGCGAGCCG
>CAYRLD010000358.1:0-2161 GCA_964424925.1 uncultured Planctomycetales bacterium | reverse complement strand
TCGGAGTCTTCGATTACCGCGAGTGGAACGGTGATGGGATCCCCCGTCTATATGTCGCCCGAGCAGGCGATGGGAAAGACCCGGGACGTCGATGCGTTGAGTGATATTTATTCGCTCGGGGCCACTCTCTATACGATGCTGGCCGGGCAAGCACCTTTTGAGGAAGGAAGCCTTACCCAGGTTCTCCAGCAGGTAGCGAATGAGGAACCTTCCCCCCTTCGGCAGGTGAATGAGGAAGTGCCTGCCCCCGTAGAAGCGATTGTCATGAAGGCGATGGCGAAGGTGAAGGCAGATCGATATTCGACGGCAGGAGCGTTGGCCGAGGATGTCGAGAGCTACCTCAGGGACGAAACGGTTTCGGCACGTACCCCCGGAACGTTCACCCGGAGTTACCGTCGTTTTCAGAAAAACCCATGGCCGGTGATGACCTTGGCAACGGTTGTCCTCTCTCTTATGGTCGTTGGGGGAGTTTTTCTCTATCCCAAGTTCGTTGTAGAGAAAAAAGCGGTCTCGTTTTCGAAGAAGCTTTCTTTCGGTGCGTTTGATGAATATCGACCGAAGCTCGTTGAGGAAGCGAAGCGCAATCTCGGTGAGATGTCCGATTTGGATGTGATCTCCTGGATCGAGAAAGAATCGTCTGGAATCCCGGAAACTCTCTGGGCGAAAGGGGAGTGGGTAGCGCAGAAGTCAGAAGCGGTTCGGATCCGACAGTGGTGTGAGAGTCTCCTGGAAATTATTGAAGAGAAGGGAGAGGCTTTCTCAGAGGTTCGGTCCCAGTTACAAGAGGCCTGGAACCGGTTTCTTGTGGTCGCCGACTACCGGGGAACGGTGACTGTGCGCGTCTATATCACCCCGTATGCAACGATCGAGAACCTTTCGGTCGGGAATCATTCGATGGTCGAGGGGGGGAAGAAGGTCGATTCCCTCTTTGCACTTGATGGCGAGGATCTTTCCACTCCTCTTATTCTCCGAGGAATGGAAATCGGGGACATTTCTCTTGAGGTCTCTCATCCGAAATACGGAGCTCATACGATTCGAGTTCCGGGAGAAAAACTGGAAAATGGGAGAGAGTATCTGATTTCGGGGTCATTCAACCAACCCGAATCGATCGAACTACGACTTCCCTAGAACTTCAAAGACCCGGGCCACTTTGGGGCCAAATTCTTGCTCTTCGAACCCTCCTCCAAGGCGCTTCAACCTCAGACCCAATTCCTTCAGTTCTGTGGTGATCTCTGCAACGCTTTTTCCGGCCAATTCTCCGAGAAGGGCTCCTACAACAATCTGAAGGCGGATGATAGACCACCTCGATTCGATCTCCCAGAGGACACCTTCTTTTTGAATCTTTGAGAGGGTGAGGGCGATCCTTTTCAACGCGAGATCCGGATTCTTTTCGCGGGCAGAGGCGATGATCTGTGAGGTGATCTCCTCTTTTCCCTTCCAGTCAATCGGAAAGAGGATGTCGAAATTGGGGCGTTTTAGGCGAACGAGAGTTTTCGAGCGTCCTTTCGTCTTCTCGGCGAGTTGTTTCTCAAAAGTGTCCCACTGACTCTTCAGGTGAGACGCTTCTCTTTTTCGTCGTTCTCTTTCCGGCTGAAGCGCTTCTCGGACAGATGATTCAATCGAGGCTAACTTTCCTCTGAGGATCTCTTGCGTAAAGTGTTCCATTGCGAGGAACCGGGGATGGTTTGATTGAGCGGAGAGAGGAATCGCTTCGATCGCGAGGCGAAATAGATCCTCTAAGATCTCTTTCCCTTCCCTGTATTGAGAGAGGGTTTCCCGGACGGATAGACTCCAGAGATAGACCGGCGGGGGGGCGATGAGAGTCTCTTTCGTGGGAAGAGAGAAATTCCGGTCGAATACGAAGCGATTCATCTTTCGGATGGTGGTGAGGTTGAGATTCTTTTCAAGGGTTGTCTGGAAGGCTTGAACCGATTCAGCAATCATCTGGCGGCATCTGTTTTCGGTTTCGGAGAGGTACGATTCCCGCAACTCTTTTGGTAGATCCTTTCCCTTTTTTACATAGGCAAGTGCGCCGGAGTAATTCTTCTGTTTGATAAGCGCTTCCCATCCTGGCCGGAAGTCGGCTTCAGAGAATGTCGGTTTGGGGGGATTTTCCGGATCCGGCTTTGAGAGTTCCGCCAAGTCGGCCCTGGTCTTCTCA
>CAYRLD010000357.1:0-2994 GCA_964424925.1 uncultured Planctomycetales bacterium | reverse complement strand
GCAGGCTGTGACTTCGCCGCACGTGCGGCAGAAGAGAGCCCGTCTATTTTCCGGACATCTCCCGCAGGCAAAGCACGACCACTCGCTTCACTCCGAACGGGAAGCGCTTCTTTCACCGGAGCTTCCACCGACACCATCTGCGCCATCGGAAGCGAAGAGGAAGAGGAGCCCGAAGGTAACGTCGCAGGATTCACAGGAGCCTCCGCAGCCGCTTCTTTTACCGCTGCGGGAGGAACTTCCTGTACTTCGGGACTAGAAACGACCGGCAGTTGTGACTTCTGGGCATCCTGAAGAGACATCTTGCCCATCGTCGGAAGAGGATTCTTCCCTTGTGCATCCGACTCTGCCCCATTTTGAGGAAGGGCTTTCATCGGATCCCGGGAGGCATCCAAATCCATTCGAACCGGAAGAGTCGTTTCCGCATCCGGATTTTCTACTTTCGCCACCATCTGTCGAACGGTTTTGTCCGTTACTTTTGTTTCATGGCGGGAAAGCTGATCCGCGGCCCGTCGAACCTCTTCCTGGATTTTCCGTAGAGGTTCTTCGTCCATGGTACGGTCTTTCCGAACAGCTCCTTCTTCTCCTGAGTTGAGATCCCCCGGGAGACCCTGGGAGGAATCGGAAGACTTTCTGGAAGCATCCTTGGAAGTTGGATCCATCGCGGGATCGCGCGATACCTCCCTCTCCAAAGATGCGGGAGGAGGCGTGAAGACCCCCTTCAACAGATCAACAACACTTGCGAATACCGCTTTAAAATCGACGGATAAAGGATCCCCGCCAAGCGGATTCTCATTACGGGACGGTCCTGGACTCGAGGCAGGACCCATATAGGGCCTAACTGAGTTCACCAAGTCCATCACCCCCTTTCGGGTGTGATAAAGAGCGCTACAACTCGATGACCCGGAAGATCCCCCGGTTCACCGCCCTACCGTCCCTGGTCAGGGTCGCCACACTCGCATCCGGCGAGCTTACGCGACCCCCCTCCGGTTTGTTTTACTACAACCCCTTTTTCAACGTTTGTACTATCTGTTCCAGGCGCGCCGCTGAATACGCACCATTAGGCTGCTGCATCGCCCGCAATACTTCCGCGGACTTCGAAGCAGGAAGAAGCCAGAGATAGCGGACAATTTCATTGTCCTTCCATGACAACATCAGGTCAGCTAACTCCTGCCCTTTCATCTTATTAAAAATCGGCAGATTGGCCTCGGTTACTGTATCTATTTTCTCTTCTAAAAGAGCTTTTCTCTCTTTTTTTGATATGGCGAGGGACTCGCTCGCTTCTATGCGCAGTTTTTCCAGATCTTCCCGCTCTTTTTCCAATCGTTGAAGGTCGAGTCGAGACTTATCTTCCACACTTTTCAGTTCTTCTTCGCGAATCCGGAACGTTCTTTCCTGCCGATCCCGGACTTTCCGAATCTTATCCCATTCCGCTTCAAGATCTTTGGGAACAGGCTCTGGCTCGGGAGCCGGCTCTTCCTTGAGCGCCGTCATTGCTCGATCCAGCCCATCTGAAGTTACCGTTCCGCTGAAAAAGAGGTAGAGCGCTAATCCGAAAAGAAGAACGAGAAGAGTGACGCTACCAACTTGTAGCCCTTTCCAGAGATGACCTAAGAGATCTTTCATACAACGGACTCCTTCTTCCCCCTGCTCATTCGCATCATATTCTGAGCAACCTCATCGAGGAACTTCTGTTCCTCCCTGTTCATTTCCAGCATATATTCGGCTTTCTTTTTTTCGCGCAGGCGTTCGAGAACCTTCACTTTTTTGGACGCCTCCGCCAATTCCGCCAATTTCTGTTTCTCTGCAAGAACATCTTCCTGAAGCCCCTGATGCATCCGTTGAACCCCGCGCATTAATTGATTGAGATATTGCTCTTGCATACGAAGCAACGTCATATCCACGTTCGACTTTCGAAGGTCCCGAGAGACACCCTTCCCTTGATCGAGCTTAATCAGTTCCTGCAGTATCGCATTCTGTTTTCGAGTCAACTCCACCCGAACCTGCGAGAGTTCCTTCTTCTTCATCTCCGCGTGCAGTCTTCGAAGTTCGAGAACCCGATCAAGTCGAAACCGGAACGCTTTCGCCATCGAATCCTTTCACCAGTTCTATCAGTCTCTGCCGCGTCTCTTCAAACGTGGCTCCCTCATTTCTCGCTTGCTGCAAAAATCCCTTCACGGCAGGACGAACCTTTACCGCCAGATCAATATCGGGATTTGCCCCTTGAACATACGCCCCCACATTAATGAGATCTTCCGCCTCCCGATAAGTCGCCATCGCCTGACGCACTCGCAATCCGGCCGCCTGCTGCTCATCGGTAGCGACCTCCGTCATTAGTCGGGAAACACTTTCGAGAACATCAATTGCAGGGTAGTGCCCCTCGGTGGCAAGTCGTCTCGACAACCATACATGCCCATCCAAAATCGAACGGGCCGCATCCGCGATCGGCTCATTCATATCGTCCCCTTCGACGAGAACGGTATAGAACCCGGTAATAGACCCCCGCTTTCCGCATCCAGCACGTTCCATTAATTGGGGCATCCGTGCAAAAACAGAAGGAGGGTACCCTTTAGTCGCAGGGGGCTCTCCGGCAGAAAGTCCGATCTCCCGTTGCGCATTCGCCTGGCGGGTCACAGAATCCATTAGAAGCAAAACATCTTTCCCCTGATCGCGGAAATGTTCCGCCACCGTGGTGGCGGTAAAGGGAGCCTTCACGCGAAGAAGAGCCGAGCGTTCCGACGTTTCGACAACAACAACACTCCGCTTCAACCCTTCCGGCCCGAGATCTCGTTCTACAAATTCACGAACCTCCCGACCGCGCTCCCCCACGAGGGCGATGACACAAACATCCGCCTGGGTATTCCGTGCGATCATTCCCATCAAAACACTTTTCCCAACACCGCTTCCGGAGAAGAGTCCAACCCGTTGCCCCTTCCCGCAAGACAGAAGACCATCGATGGTGCGAATCCCGGTGCCGAGGGGTTCCGCAATTCGCTT
>CAYRLD010000356.1:0-3004 GCA_964424925.1 uncultured Planctomycetales bacterium | reverse complement strand
GCCACCGCCTGCAGCAGCTTTGACATCAAATTTCTCTTCGAGGGCCTTAATTGTGTTCGAAAGCCAAAGCACATTCTGCTTTGCCACGAACTCACCCAGGAACTCAGTTTTCTGGGCGTCATCGAGTTTGCCGACTTCTTCAAGAAGTCCGTTTACGTCTGACATGGAACATTCCTCCGTCTGGAAACAATATGAATAAAGGGCGAAGCGCTCCTGCCTCGAACCTTATTAACCTTCCTGCTTTTCTTTGACCGCTTCGAGAGTCCCGACAAATTTTCGCGGGACCTCGTTGAGGGTCGAAACAAATTTCACACTTACACCCTGAAGGGCGCCCAAGAGCATCCCAAGGAGACCGTCTCGGCCAGGGAGATCCGCTAACGGTTTCAACTGCTCAACCGACATGGTTTCGCCTTCGATCACCGCAGCACGAACCTGAGTCTTTTTGGTCTTTTCCTGATAATCGAGGAGAATTTTGGCAATGGCGATGGGGTCTTCCCCGTACGCAACCGCATTCATATTACTCATCGAATCATTCAACGATTTGACACCGATCTGATCGAACGCGATGGTTGCAATACTGTTTTTCACCACATTCATCTGCTGATTTGCGTCACGGAACTCCTTGCGAAGCCCGCTCGACTCCTCTGCGGTTAAAGTGCCATAATCGAAGAGAACAAAATTATTGTTATCCTCTAGTCGACCTTTAAGCTCCTCGACCATCTGTCGGCGCATTGCCTTAGACATGATTCATTCTCCTTAGGCCTTCTGAAACTCAATGGCAACGCTAGGGCTCATCGAAGCGGAGAGAACGACATTCTCCACATAATGGCCTTTCACAACAGACGGACGCAAACTGGTAATATGCTCTACAAACGCGTCCACATTTTCTTTCAAGCCACTTTCTGGGAAAGAGAGTTTCCCAACGCCAGCATGAATATTCCCGGCCGAATCGTTACGGAACTCAATCTTTCCGGCTTTGAATTCCTGAACCGCATCCGCGATCTTGTCCGTAACCGTTCCGCTCTTAGGCGAAGGCATCTTTCCCTGCGGCCCGAGAACCTTCCCGAGCTTGGAAATCACCCGCATCGTCCGAGGAAGGGCAAGTGCGACATCGAAATCAAGCCATCCCCCTTCAATCTTTTTCGCGAGTTCGGCCATCCCGACTTCATCCGCTCCCGCTTCTTCCGCAGCGGCTGCGTCATCTCCATCGGCGAAAACAATGACCTTTCGGCTTTTCCCGATTCCCTGAGGAAGGGCAACAGAACCCCGAATCCCCTGGTCACTTTTCTTCGGATCAATATTAAGTTTGATCGCGAGTTCCACGGTCTGGTCGAACTTAGTTGAATTCATCGACTTGAGGATTTGAATCGCCGTAGTGACGTCATACCTCTTGTCCGGATCAACCTTCTTTTCTTCCAGTTTGAATCTTTTACTAGTCTTCGCCATAGCCCTATCCTTCTACCTTGATTCCCATATTTCGGGCAGTCCCTTCTATGGTACGAACAGCTGCGTCTATGGAAGCCGCGTTCATGTCCGCCCCTTTCTTTTCAGCGATCTCTTCGCACTGTTTTCGGGTAACCGTACCAACGGTCTCTTTGTTCGGAGTTCCCGCCCCCTTCACAACCCCGGCCGCCTGCTTCAGAAGAACACTCGCCGGAGGGGATTTATAAGCAATATCAAACGAACGATCCGCAAAGACGGTAATGACGCAGGGAATGACAAGACCATTCTCCTTTTTCGTTGCATCATTGAACCTCTTTACGAACTCTCCGATATTCACACCGTGCTGACCGAGCGCAGGACCTACCGGAGGAGCAGGAGTGGCCTGTCCACCGGGACACTGCAACTTGATCTGAGCCATGACTTCTTTTTTCTTGGGAGGCATCTTCTACTCCTAGGTCTTTTCAACTTGCCAGTATTCGAGATCCACACGAGTGGCACGACCAAAGATGGTTATCGTGACCGTAACAAGACCCTTCTGAGAATTAATCTCTTCCACAATTCCTTCAAAGTTCTCAAAAGCACCTTCACGAACGCGAATCCCATCCCCTTTCTGAAATTCAATCTTAATTCGGGGCTTATCTTCCTCGTCATCCACCTGCTGGTTCAGCATTCGGTTGACTTCGTGTTCGGCCATCGGAATAGGTTCTTTCAGGCCAAGGAAATCCCCGATACCAGGCGTTTCTCGGATCAAGAACCAAGCATCCTTATTCGGTTGTCCATCATCCTGAACCATTTGAATCATCAGGTATCCTGGATAGAGTTTTTTATCCCGAATCGCCTTCCGACCACTGCGGATCTCGGTCACCTTCTCTGTCGGAACAACGACATTCGTTACCTTTTCAATTAAGCCGGCGGAACGAACACGACGTTTTAGCCCATCCCGAACCTGCTCTTCCCGTCCACTCTGAACACGCACGACAAACCACTCACCGTCCGCATCCATGTTGACTTCAGGCTCAACTTCAGGAGTGGCAACGCCCTCTTCGGGTGTTTCCGGCTCGTTTTTTTCTTCAATTTCTTCAGACAACATCAGAACCCCGCGTTGATTTCATTCATTAACTCGGAAAGGCCGATATCGCACAGATAGAGAAAGATCGCCATCGTACTAACAACAACAAGAACGACGATGGAAGACCCAATCCATTCCGGTCGGTCAGGCCAGGAAACTTTCTTCAACTCCGCTTCGGTATCGATCATAAAGGTTCGCCAAGTCACTCGACCAAAGAGGAAGTGACAGACAAGCCCAGAGACGAGGACAACAGCCAGACTGGGAAAAAAGATAGGGCGAAGCTCAAACGTTTTCCCCAAGAAGGGCCCAACGGAGGTCAGAGTTGCCGCCCATATACTGTCTATTCCGGGCCAGGCGTGCATCTGAAACCCACCAAAAACCATCAACACCATAACGAAAAGGTAGGCCGTCAAACGAACCCACTTCCCTTGTGATGGAAGATCCCAATCGAGTCGGCCTTTGAACAGGCGAAAGAGGCCCAGGATAAGGAGA
>CAYRLD010000355.1:0-3006 GCA_964424925.1 uncultured Planctomycetales bacterium | reverse complement strand
GTCTGGCTTATGGTCTTTACGATCCTCTGCGCGATCGCCTTCCTGGTGATCAAATATTTTGAGTGGACCCACAAGTTTGATCTTGGGATCTTTCCGGGTGGAACAGAAGCCATGCTGGATCCAGAGCATCGGGAGGGATTGAGCTGGGAGACGATGCACAAGGGTGAGCAGTCTTTCGTGACGCTCTATTTCATGATGACCGGAACGCACGGTTTGCACGTAATCATCGGGGGAATCCTCCTTGCCGTCGTTGCGGTGAAGGTCGGGAAGAAGCCTTTCCATGAATCCCACCTCAGCTTTGACGAGGTGGCTCATCTGCAGGGATCGAAACTCGGCGCTTCCGCCGAAAAGGGAGCCTGGCAGGGAGAAGATATTGACGCAAACGTTCAGGAAGTGGTCGTTCGCACCACCTATGATCCAAAATCGAAAAAAGGGGTGGCGGATCGTCGTTATGTCACCCTTACCGAAAACGCAGCACTGTATTGGCACATTGTTGATGCCATCTGGATTTTCCTCTTTCCTCTATTTTATTTGATTAGCTGATGGAACACGAACACCACGAAGAACAGGGTCACGAAGTAAGTTTTGGAATCTTTGCGCTGATCTGGCTCGGTCTGATGGTCCTCACAGGCCTGACCGTTGTTGCCGCCGGGGTCGACCTGGGGAATGCCAACGTGATTATCGCGCTGGTGATCGCCACGATCAAGGTAACCCTCGTGGGCGCCTTTTTCATGCATCTGAAGTATGAACCGCTCTATATCAAGTTGATGGTGGCGGTTGCGATTTTAATTCTTGTCATTATTCTGTCACTGACCTTCCTTGATACGGGGCGCTGGACTTCTGAGGAAGAAATACCGGAACCGGATAAGACTTCTTTAATAAATACGTAATCAATTTTTCGGAAAAAGTAATGATTTCGAACCTTCTACTGCTCGGGGAAGTCGCGAAGAATGTTGACATGGTCGACAATGTCTTCTGGGGCGTCACCTGGGTCTGCATTTTCTCTCTGGTCGGCATCACGGTGGCGATGCTCTACTTCATGGGGCGGTATCGGCGCCGGGGGGATGAGATCGGGGCCGATATTCATGGCAGCACCGCGCTTGAAATTACCTGGACCGTGATTCCCACGATCATCGTCATGATCATGTTCTGGTACGGATGGAAGGGGTTTGAAGATCTTCGTGCCCAGCCAAAAGGGGCGCTTCAAATTCACGTGGTAGGTGGCCAGTGGAACTGGAACTATACCTATAAAGCGATGGAGAAGGATTCCAAAGGGGACAAGAAAGAGGTGATGTGGAAGGTTTCGGACAGCAGCCAGGAGATCGCTTCCGGATATGTCGGCTCCGCCACTCTGAAAGGGATTGTTTCCATCGATCTGCGGGTTTCCAGGTTCAAGTCTGAGATGCCAGAGAAAGAGTGGGGAAATCTGCTTCCTCTTCGGATGACAAAAGAGGAGTGGGCCGCTCTCAACAAGGAAGACCAGGAAAAGGCCCGGGGGAAAGAACAAAAACGGATTATAAATCTTACTCCTCCCAAGGGGTATGTGAATGCCTTCACCAAGACGAGGGTAGAATCGGCCCGAACGGTCGTTTTCACAACCGGACCGAATCGGGGCCAAGAGCGGCTCATAACAAGTTATGACCGAAAGACCGGCTCCCTCAGTTGGGAAGAAGATCTTCCCAAGCCGTGTTCGAATGGAGACAGTTTTGAAGTCAAGGGGCGGTTGATCCGGTCGGTGTTATACGCACCAATAAACACTCCCGTTATTCTGAAAATCGGGTCGGTCGACGTGCTTCACTCGTACTATATCCCTGCTTTTCGAACCAAGGAAGATGCTGTTCCCGGGCTCGATACACGCCTCTTCTTTGAAGCGAAAGAGGTTGGGGTTTACGAGGTTCTCTGTGCCGAGTATTGCGGTGCTCCTCCAGAGCCGGATGCGGTTGTGGGGCAATGGCTTGGTCATCACAACATGAAATCGACAGTCCAGATCGTTTCGAAGGAAGCATACGCGAAATGGGAGGCCCACAAGGGCGCTCTCCCTATGGCAACGATTCTTGAGGAGGAAACCGCCTCGCTCAACATGGGGCATCCAGGATTCGCGGTTTTGGAAAAGAATCAATGTCTCTCCTGCCATCGTGTGGATGGATCAGAAGAATACGCCCCCTCATTCCTCGGAATGTTCGGGAAGACACAGACCGTTATTTCCGCCGGTGAAAAGCGGGAGGTCGAAGTCGATGCGGATTATATCCGCAAATCGATCGAAGACCCCTCAGCAGATATTGTAGAAGAATATGAAGGACGCCGGACGAAGATGTTGCCCTTGGAAATAAGCGAAGAAGAACTCGCCATGGTTGTCCGGTACCTGAAAGGATTGAAATAGAGTCGAGATGAGCGGATTTGGTTCCAAGTTTCTGAGCCTGACGCGGGTGAAAATAGGGATTCCCGTATTGGCGACACTCTCTGCGGTTGCCGGATATATTCTGGCGGCGGAGGGGGTTGGTCTGGATCTTGTGCTTCCACTTTTGGGGATCTTCTTCCTGGCGGTCGGTTCTTCCGCCTTGAACCAGGTACAGGACCGGGCTTTTGACATACTGATGGACCGGACAAAAGGGCGACCGATTCCGGCTGGGATTCTTTCCGCCAAGGAAGGATTCTGGATGGCCTCTCTTTTGATCCTCGTCGGTATGGCACTTCTCGTGATCACGAAGAACCCCGTTCTCATTGCTTTGGGCGCCTTTGCGGTTCTCTGGTACAACGGGGTTTATACGTATCTAAAACGGAAGAGCGCTTTTGCGGTCGTTCCCGGAGCGATCATCGGTTCCATTCCTCCCGTCGTTGGGTGGGTGGCCGGTGGGGGAACTCTCCTGGATATGCAGATTCTGATCGTAGCCCTCTTTTTCTTCATCTGGCAGATCCCTCATTTCTGGCTTCTGGTGATGAAGTACGGAAAAGATTACGAGAAGGCGGGTATTCCTTCGATGACGCAGGTTTTCGATGCCGAACAGT
>CAYRLD010000354.1:0-3013 GCA_964424925.1 uncultured Planctomycetales bacterium | reverse complement strand
AAGTCCTCCGGAGTTTTCTCCGGATCATGCCAAGAAAGAATAACTCGGCTCTGTCCGCGAGCGAAAGGACGGTATCTTCGCCATTCCACATCTACCCAATCGGCCCCCGCGGAAGCCGCCAGTTCTAACAAAGAAAAGAGTTCTTCCTCTGTCCCCTCAAACTGCCCCCCCTCCTCTACCGAACGAAGAGTGACCAGAACAGGAAGGGGTTTCGCTTCGATGAGGGTGAGGAGTTCCTCCCGATTTCGAAGATAGTCCGCACGAATTTCCACCAAGTCCGCACCCGACTTCCGCGCGATTTCCATCTGAGAAAGGTAACCCTGAGCATTTTCAGCCCGAAGTGACACACATATCATGGATCGGTCCAACTCTCTCCAAATTCTTTTTCCCACCATTTCTGGTAGTGCGAAATTACCGCCTTCTCAGGATTCCGCGCATCAAAAGTCAGTTCGCCCCCCGCTTTCTTTTGCAGAATCTCCCCCGCCGCATGACGAACATACACTCTTTCATCTTCCAAGCCTCTCACAATCGCCTGAAAAGAGAGGGAACCTCCTATCTTAGCGA
Organism: uncultured Planctomycetales bacterium; assembly: GCA_964424925.1. Lineage (GTDB taxonomy): Bacteria > Planctomycetota > MHYJ01 > MHYJ01 > JACPRB01 > CAYRLD01. Next base: position 2,449 of record CAYRLD010000354.1, on the reverse strand, counting down.
GAGCGAAAAGAGTACTCCGCAACAAGTGAACATGAGTCTCCCCTCCGCTCTGTAAAAGATCTGCCAGGGGTTTTATCGAAACCGACATGCGGAATTCGCCCAAGATTTGAATTAACTGAGACCGAATCAAGAAATCCTTTTGAACCCGAAGGTCATCCATAACCGACTCGACCGTTTGACGCACTTGCTTACTTTCCAATAAGTTTCTCAAGCGAGAAAGAGCATGGGCGGCGGACAACCGGAGTCGGAAAGAATCATCCTCTAATGTGCCCAATAGAATGGGAAGAACCTCTTGTGAATGAGCTCTCCCAAAAACATAGAGAAGAAAGACCTTCCGAGACTTTTCCCGCTTCTTTCCCTTTTCCAGACTTTCCTGGAGAGAAGCCTCGACAACACGAATCCTCCAGGTCACCTCTGGATCTTCCACCGGGATCAAGTCTTGCAGGAAGGGAAGAAGGACCCAACCGATTTCAATCATTCGATTCATCGCATCATTGCGCACATTCCAGGAGGGACTGGAAAGCTCTTTGACCAGAGACTCCGCCCGAGCTTTCAGTTCTGTGGCATCTCCCTGCCAGGCTTGGATCGCGAGTGGAATCGCTTTGGGACCCGCAGCGAGAATCGTCATCTGAGCGGCTTCGCGAAGAGATCGATCTTTTGCACGAAGGTCCTGAAAGGCTTTCTCGAGGGAAGAATCTTGAAGAGGAAGGGAGCAGAGAAAAAGAAAAGTGACGATCATAGGGATGAATGATACCGGCTTCCGGGAATGATTGCGATGGCTACTTCAAGGTCTCAAGGTAGGCAATAAAATCTTCTTCCAAAGCTTCAATCCCCAACTGAAGATGATCCCGAAGAACCTTCTCGAAACTCTCTTTCCCCCCTTTCCCGGAAAGTTCGAGCAGGAAGTACGCATCAAAAACATGCCGATACTTCTCTCCTCCATTCCGAAGGAAGTAAACGAGAGCCCATGACTCTCCGTAAAACGTCTGGGCTTTCCGAGTGGCAAGAATCTCATCAACCGCTCGCTGTTCCCGAAACCATTTCCAGAAGCCATCAATGGTCATCCCCGTCAGGGCCGCGAGCGGGGTATAGACGGGATCCGGACCCTCCAGTCCTGACTTCACAGCACGAAGTCGCCCATGGTTCACACCCGGGTCGATTAAAACCCGACCATCCCGGGTTCGTCGAAACCCTTCAAAATAAGTACCCAACCCTTCCTGGAACCATTGCGTCGTTGAAATACTCCCTGCCTCGGAAAAATGTCTCGTGTAAAAGTGAACCAGCTGATGAACCCCTTCGTGAAGAATCACTTCATAAGGAGCGATCGGATTATGATAGAGAACGATTCGTTTCCGGGAGAATTCATACACCCCTTTTATTTGCGGAGAATGCTCTTCCCCATCGTTGACACGCCGCGTATAGGCATCGTAACTGGATCGCGACCCAAGAATAATAACGGGAAGAACCTCATCAACTTCGGGCAGAGCCAGCGTAGGCGCAAAATCGTCGCGGAAGAATCGATACAATCCTATTAACCGTTCTGCATATTCCTGTACGACGCGATCAACCGGGTACCGTTCTGACCTCTCTACCGCAACGAGAAATGGACGGTGGTCATCTCGGAACCGAATTCGATCGACCCCAAACTCCTCCCGCAATTGGATTTTCTTTTGTGTCAGTTGGTGTTCCCGATCGAGATAAAGAGCCCCCTCCGGTTCCCGTGGAAGATCGACAAGGGGAGGGATCTCTTCTGGAAGACGAACTTCGACCGCCGGTTCTACAATAGAGGGTTGATCAGGAGAGCCGTGAAAAAGAAGCGAAAAGAGGTAGCCCGCCACAAGAGAAATGAGAACGGCGGCCCCAATTTGAATCCCCTGGATGTGGCGCCCCTGTGTCGGAGAAACCGACGAAAATCGATGTGTACGCGGAACCGCAAGCACAGCGTGACAAGCGCTGCACCGAAGACGAGCTCCACCAGATATTCCGGTTATATTGAAGCGCTGACCGCACATCGGACAACGCACAAGACGATCGGACATCGGACCTCCAATCCTCCGTCCCCAGGGATTTAAAAGACTATCACAACCTTTTCGGAGGTGCAAGGCGGAACTCCTTTCTCCGAAAAATAGCCCCCCCCCTTTACAGGAGCGATATTCATGGATTATGCTTCCACATATATAAATGAAATGGATACCACTTTTCGCGACCGTCCTGATGTCGCTCCCAGTAGAGGCCCAGGACCAGCAGATCGGCGCCCGGACCAAGGCGATGGGGGGAAGTTATACCGCCTTTGAAGATGACCCCATCTCCATCTGGCTCAATCCCGCCGGGATCGCCGCCCAGCCCGACCAGCTTTCAATCTCCTCCCAAACCTATACTGCTTATCCGGTAGAAGAGGTCAGGGGCCCCAACGATTCCACAATCACTTCGGTGAGAGCCGAAAGCATCT
>CAYRLD010000353.1:0-3019 GCA_964424925.1 uncultured Planctomycetales bacterium | reverse complement strand
AGCATCAACGATCTTATATTTCTTGCCAGTAGGCACATCCTTCTTGGCGAGTTCTGGATACGTCGGTTCTGCTGTGAAGGTCTGTTCCTTCGGTTGCATCTTGGTCGATCCATCTTCTTCCGTGTAGATGTAGCGGGTAAAGGTCGTTTCTCTGGGATCCCCTATTAATTGGAACTGTGCGATCGCCGCCGGATAGACGTCCATTCCAGGGGATTTTTGGTCTGGGTGGGATTCCAGTATTTCGATGGAGGTCGCATTTTCGTGATGAAAAACGGAGAGGAAATCGAGAGTCGTCCCTGATCGAAGTTCTGACACCACGATGGAGATAACTTCTCCATTCTCGAAGTCTACTTGAGGGGCTCTTTCCCCGGTCATCCAGGAATAAATAAATTCAAATGCGACCGGGTCTCGGAAGAGAAGATATTCATCAAAATCTACCGGGAAGCCCGAATCCGTCGTGGACACGAGTTGTTCAAAGGTGGCTTCCGCGGGGCTGTATTGGGTTGAATCTTCTTCCGCAGGTTCAAACCCGTTTGTGCCCCCACATCCGTACAGGAGCGTCGAGGTTAGTATCAGTGCAATATATTTTCTCATCATTACTATTCCCTTTCATTTTCTAAATGGGCTTCTTCTCTATACCTTTCTTTCCGAAAACGGCCCCGTTTGTTGCAGGAAATGGGCGGGTTTTTGGTGATAAAATTGCCCTTAGATCCACTTTTTCAGCCAATTTAAGCGGAATTTCGGATTTTTCTACCCTGGGCCGATCATTCGGCACTATTAGAGTCATGATATTCGTGTAACCACATACCCAGAGGAGAGAGTCCCATGGAAACCCGCCGCCGCTCGAGGCGATTTGATCGAAGAAAGACCGTTCGCAGAACCCGCCCTGCAAAGGCCCTTGTCCGATCCAACCGATGTAAGGGCAAACAGGCCGAAAATGCCTATGTTCAGGAGATGAGTTCTAAAGGGATGCGCGTGACGTGCGGTGTCCCCGTTGCAGAAAAAGACCGGTTGACCGTCTATTTAGGCGCTGAAAAGAAGCCCGTAACCGCACAGGTAATTTGGGCAAGAAAAGAGGGCGTTATAGAGAAGCGACTTACCGGGAAGCCTGGGCAAGCGTTTGTGGCTGGATGCACCTATGTGAAAAAAACGGAAAGAAGATCGAAAAAGAAGAAAGCCCCTGTCGCACCAATTTCGATCTCTCGGAAAGGATCGGAGATCTCGGGCCGGTTCATTCGAATGGTCCTGATCGGAGGGGTTCTTGGGATGGCCGCCCTTTGTGTTCATATCGCCCTCATTCTCATCTCTCTCCTCAGTTCCTCGTAAGAGAGAAAAATAATAAATCTCCGTAGACTTCTCTCTCGATCGCAGAGAGAAAGCAACGGAGATGGATCCTTTCTTGTAGGAGCGGAAATCTATCCGCCCATTCACTACGGAACAGGTCGCAGATCTATCTTCCTATCGGTATGAGATGATATGTGGCCGGCTTTCGGCCCATTTCCATATAAGGCAGGTTTGAGAAGAGACTGGATGGCCCCCTCATAGGGGACACTCCCTTTATTACAGAACGGGAACGGCCTTACTGGAGATGCCTCAGATGCGCATATAAAGCGACCCCCTCCTTTGCGCGAACCGAACGAACGAATTACGAAATCATCCGGGACCGGTTTTCGGATGGAATCTCTCATAAATTCCTTTTCAAGGACACACCATGAATCGGATTGCAATGCACGCTTGGACCCCTCTTCTCGTTTTGACGATGGTATTGAGTGCCGGAGCACAGGTGACGGACCTGGATCCTACGGATCAGGCCGGATCCCAATTTGGCCACTCGGTAGCGAATGCCGGAGATGTTAATGGAGACGGGTTCGGGGATGTCATCGTTGGCGCGATGGATTATCAGAATTCATTAGGCGTTACGACCGGAGGAGCCTTTCTCTTCTTCGGCTCTGAGAATGGGGTTTCCGCAATGTACGATTGGTCTTCCACCGGGGACGATGTTGCGGGATCTGAATTCGGCAGTATTGTTGCCCCTGCTGGGGATGTAAACAACGACGGGTATGCGGATGTCTTGGTGGGCGCCCGACTCTGGAGTGATGGTACCTATACGAATGAGGGTCGTGTTTACCTTTACCTCGGTAGTGAAACGGGTCTTTCTGCGAGTGCGGATTGGGTGGCCGACCCTGTGGATATGAATCTCAGTGGAGCTCATGCCTTTTCCGTTGCCGGTGTAGGAGACGTGAACGGGGATGGTTTTGACGATGTTGTCCTTGGCTCTCCGCAATGGGGTGACACGTTCGGAAGTGAAGGGCGTGCCTATCTCTACTATGGAAACGGTTCGGGTCTCTCCAGCGCACCCGATGCCATGTTCGATCCGGCCGATCAGAACGCTTCGAGTTTTGGCTATTCGGTTGCTCCTGCGGGGGATGTTAACGGAGACGGATATGCGGATATGATCGTGGGCGCCGCCCACTTTAGCGTGCCGAACTCATCGGGTGGATATTATCACGGAAGGGCGTATGTCTATCATGGTTCTCCTTCCGGGTTTTCCACTACTCCAGATTGGTTTGCCAATGGTGACTCGACCTCCTTTTTCGGGTGGGCGGTCGATGCCGCCGGTGATGTGAACGGGGACGGATACAGTGACGTGATCGTTAGTGCTCGGAATGGATCTAAGGCATACATCTATGCCGGTTCCGCATCCGGGCTTGCAACGACTCCCCTCTGGACGGTGCAAGGAAGCAGTCAGCTATACGCTCATGCGATCTCAGGGGTGGGGGACTTTAACGGAGACGGTTACGGTGATGTGGTAGTTGGAAGCCTCTCCGGTATGTCGAGTCAGGGCCTTCTCTTCCTCGGTGGCGAGAACGGTCCGGCGTCTTCTCCAAATCAAACCTTCTCCCCCGGAATGGGCGGCAGAACATTTCTCTGCTATACCGTTTCCGGAGCGGGTGATGTGAACGGAGATGGTTTTGATGAGCTTCTCGTTTCCGCTCCCGGTTGGGACGGGGAAGGAAGA
>CAYRLD010000352.1:0-3032 GCA_964424925.1 uncultured Planctomycetales bacterium | reverse complement strand
GGGACCCAAAGGTCTACGATCCAGCCGAGAAGAACTACCTCGTCAAAGACAGCTGGCTCAAAGGCCGCTGGAAGAAAGGGGACAGACTATTTCTTTCCCCGCGGGAAATGAGAAGACAGCGGTACATCCAACCCGGACAAAAACTGGGCGGCCTTGCCATTTATCGGGATGTCAGTAATACGGCAAAGCGAATCGAAGTTCAGATCTCTGGATTAATCGATATTGTGAAGATCGAACCGTACGCAGAAGGCGAACTCGAAGAAAAGGGAGAACTCGCCGAAATGAACATCGTCTATGAAAACCGGGTATTAAAAATCATGTACGAGTTCCCTGGTGATGAGGTCAACCGAATCGAAGATATTGTCATCTATCGTGGCCAAGAATGGACCGCAAAGAAGATTGGCCCGATCGCAGACAAGAAAACGATTGGAAAGCTGGTTGATGCCATGGTCGAAGCGATCCGCCATGAAAAAGACTGGCAGGAAGAATCGAAATCAGAAGAAGAGAAGGACGCTCTCCGGGAAAAAGAAGGGATTGGCCCCCTCGATGTTCGCATTATCGCCCGGACATTACAGATGGCCACCGGACAAGAATTCGGATTTGATTCTTCCGTTTCAATCCTAGAGAACGAAAGATCGATCTGGCGAATGCATGAATGGTGGCTTACAAACAAGTCCCGTCTCGCGTTCAATGAAGTGACCAACCGGTATGAAGTCGTTACTCGGGAACTTCCTGGAACGGTCGATCGATAGGGAGTTGGAACTCCCGGCCACCCTCTGCTAAGATTCCCTCCCTTATGGGAGACATGATCCAAGAGAATCTGAACGAGGGCTCGATACGCCTCACTTTCCAATCAGACTGGAAGATCCCCCTTCGAGCGGATCTTCTTGATCATTTCCGCTCCATCCCCCAGGAAGAACGAAAGCTCTACGGAGAAGGACGTGTCCCCCACTTCTCGTACCTTCCAAAAGGGGCTTCTTCTCGAATCTTCGTACGTCAGATTTTCCGAGGAGGAATGCTTCGATTCCTCGGGAATTTCCATTTGGGATTTCGCCGGGTTGAAAAGGAAGTCCGTGCGGTATCAAAAGCACTCGATGCGAGCATTCCTGTTCCCTCCATTATTGCTACAAGAGCGGAACGGATATTCGGGCCTTTCTATAAGCTCACGGTCATCCTCGAGGAAATTCCCGATGCCAAACCCGTTTTGCAAAAGGTTGAGGACCTCACAAATATAGATCGAAGACGGGCCCTGGAGCAGGTCGGACAAATCATCCGAAAGATGCATGATGAAGCGATCTATCATATAGACCTCAACGTACAGAACATTCTACTGGATGAGGATTTGAAGCCCTACATCATCGATCTGGACAAAGCGCTTACTCTGGAGTCCCCGGACCAACAGAAAGGCACCGCTGTCCTAGCACGATTAACTCGTTCGGTAGAGAAGGTACACCTTCCCCTGAGCCAAGCGGAACGGGTGCGATTCCTGCGTGCTTACCTGGGAGAATCCAAGGGAATCAAAGCGCTTTCCAAAGCGTGCTCAGGTACGCTCTGGATACACCGTTGGGGTTGGAGCCTCTTCGGAGAGGCTTGATTCGGCCTCCTGCTTGCAGAATCACCCCTATTTTGATAATATTGAAAAAACCGAAGGACAACGTATGTCGAACGTGGCGGCCATCATTCCAGCAAGATATGCCGCCTCCCGTCTCCCCGGAAAACCGCTCCTTCAGGATACGGGAAAATTCCTCATTCAACATGTTTATGAATCGGTATCACAATGTAGCTCAATCGATCGAGTGCTTGTGGCAACCGATGACCAAAGAATTGAGGACGCCGTACGGTCTTTTGGGGGTGATGTAGTCATGACCTCACCGGAACATCCCAATGGGACCTGCCGGATCGCGGAAGTGGCGAAAAATTTAGATTCAGAAATAGTACTTAATGTTCAAGGGGATGAACCGGAAGTTCGGGAGTCCGACCTTGAAAAATTGGTAGAAGGTACTCGCAAAGCTGAGATGGCAACCCTGGCGACTCCCTTTCAAAACCGGGAAGATATTGAACTTCCCGAAAGGGTAAAGGTGGTCCGGGATGAGCAAGGGTATGCGACCTCTTTTTCTCGGAAACCGATCCCAGACGGAGAAAACCTCCTTCATGTGGGTCTGTACGGATTTCAGAGAGAATTTTTACTGCGGTTTGCAGAAATGGCGGAAAGTCCTATGGAAAAACAGGAACGATTGGAACAACTCAGGGCGATGGAAAACGGAATTCGAATCCAGGTCGGTGTCATCGACGGAAATCCGTGGGGAGGAATCGATACTCCGGGAGATTATCGCGCCTTTGTGGAACGATGGAGAGAGAGAGTACAATGACGAAACACATTTTTATCACGGGAGGAGTGGTCTCTTCTCTCGGAAAAGGGCTGACCAGCGCATCGATCGGACTACTCCTCGAAAAGCGTGGCCTCCGGGTCGCCATGCAGAAGTTTGATCCCTATATCAATGTTGATCCCGGAACAATGAACCCCTACCAACACGGGGAAGTGTACGTTACCGAAGATGGACTCGAAGGAGATCTTGATCTCGGACACTATGAGCGATTTACGACCGCCGCGGTGAACCGATTCTCGAACTATACAACGGGACGAATATATAGTTCGGTCATCTCCAAAGAGCGAGAAGGGAAATATCTCGGCGAAACGGTACAGGTCATCCCCCATGTCACCAATGAGATCAAGGATGCCATCCGGAGTGTTGAAGGACCCGATATTGATGTTGCCGTTACAGAGATCGGAGGGACCGTCGGAGATATCGAAAGCCTTCCCTTCCTCGAAGCCATCCGACAATACGCGATGGACCATGGAAAGGATAACGTCCTTTTCATCCATCTCACCCTGATCCCCTTTCTCCGCGCCAGCGGGGAGATCAAGACCAAGCCAACGCAACAGAGCGTCGGAAAACTGCGAGAAATCGGAATCATCCCGGATATCCTTGTCTGCCGGACCGAAGTTCCTATCTCGGACGATATTCGCTCGA
>CAYRLD010000351.1:0-3032 GCA_964424925.1 uncultured Planctomycetales bacterium | reverse complement strand
CACGACTGATATGACTCTTCTTCTTACGATTACCTTGACCCTCCTGGCACAGCGTGAGCCTCCCCCCACGCAGCCGGAAGTGGATGCCGCAATTGAGCGAGGGGCGGCATGGCTGATGTCGTATGTAAAGAATGGACTCCCGGTAGAGGTCGCGGTCAATTCCGGGAAGGGCCTTCGGTACGACTCTTTGGTTCTCTACACATTGATTCATGCCGGGGTCGATCGTGAGGACCCCTCTTTCCAAGATCTTGTCCGCCGAGTCGCTTCTCGGAAAATTACACGGACGTACACGGCCGCTTGTGTTGCCGTAGCTCTCAATGCACTGAGTCCATCCAAATATCGATCGAAGATTTACGAATGTGCCCAGTTCCTGGTTGAGAATCAGTGTTTAAATGGACAGTGGGATTACGGCAGACCGGTGGACCTGCTTTCTCTTCCCGAAGAGGGGGGCGAACGAACGAAGAGTAAAATTCGCGTGCCTACCGCTTCTAAACTTAAGCAGAGCCTGCATGGAGATAATTCGAACGCCCAATATGCGGCGTTGGGAATCTATGCCTGTTGGCAGGCGGGCTTTGAGTTCGATAAAAAATTCCTGACGCGCGCGATCAATTGGTGGGAGGGTTCCCAGAGGGGGGATGGCTCCTGGAACTATTGTGAGAATGGACGAAACGAAGCCTCGATTGCGGGTTTTGGAGCGATGACGGCGGGGGGCGGATCGAGTTTGATCATGTTGCGCAAGGCTCGCGGGGGAAGTGGTCGAAGCTCTACGGCGAGAAAGGCGATGGCCTGGTTGGGGGCGAAGTTTTCGGTTTCCGAACATCCGGGTGCTCCCCAGGACCGCCAACGATTTCATTTCTACTATCTTTATGCTCTCGAGCGCCTCGGGGACCTTTCCAAAACGAAAAAGATGGGGCGGCATGATTGGTATGCCGAGGGGTCGAGGTGGCTTCTGGCCAATCAGAAGGAGGGCGGGATCTGGCAGGGAACGCAGCGAGGTCGGGAGATCGCCGCGACCTGTTTTGCCATTCTTTTCCTGGAGCGGGCGATGAAAGTCGCTACGGGGTCGCGGAAAAAGTAAAAGGATCCCATTCGATTTCTACTTCGAGCGCATGTTTTAATTTTTCCAGATAGGTTTCGTGTGGGATCTCAACCCCTCCGAACTTTTTTGTAATCGGGGTGACCTCTTGAATATCGAGAAGTTGGAACCCTTTGGACCGCATATGTTCCGACAGAGCTGCTACGCTGATCTTTCCGGCATTGGAGACCCGGTGGAACATCGATTCGGCCATAAAGGCTCCCCGGATATGGATCCCGTAGAGCCCTCCCACGAGTTCTCCGTCGAGATAGGTTTCCACGGAGTGGGCGAATCCCATCCGGTGTAGTTCGATATAGATTTCCTGGATCTCATGGGAGATCCAGGTCTCTCTTCTCTCTGCGCATGCGTCAATGACCCCGGGAAGGTCCCGGTCGCTGGTGACCTCGAAGCGGTGAGATCGGATGAGTTGGGCCAGAGATCGGGAGACATGGATGGCGTCGAGGGGAAGAATTCCCCGAAGGGCCGGTTGATACCACTCCACTTTTCCCGTTCGGGAATCGGCCATCGGGAAAATTCCCTGCGCATAGGCGGCAATAACGAGTTCCGGGGTAATCTTCATTGACCCAAGCGAGTATACCAGCTTTCCCTTTTCCTTGTCCCTTATGGAACTTATGCTGGGAAGGTCTCAAGGAGGAATGGTTCATGAAGCGAACAGCGGTCTATGCGGGAAGTTTCGATCCTGTGACCAATGGTCATATGTATATGATCCGTGAGGGGCGAAAACTTTTTGATCGACTTGTCGTAGCAGTAGGAATAAATCCTGAGAAGCAGGGAACGTTTACTCTGGAAGAGAGACTTTCTCTTTTGAAGGCGGAAACGCGACGCTTTGACAATGTAACGGTCGATTCCTTTGCCGATCAGTTTCTGATCAAATATGCGGCTTCCATCAAAGCGGGGTACATTCTTCGCGGAATCCGCAATACGAACGATTTTCTTTTTGAAGCGGCGATGCGCAATATCAATGCGGATATCGATTCCCGTATTACGACCGTCTTTCTTACTCCCCCTCGGTCGATGGCGGAGGTGACGTCCAGTTTTGTTCGGGGGCTCGTGGGAACGAAAGGGTGGGAAGATGTGGTCTCGAACTATGTTCCCAAATCCGTCTATAAGGCCTTTGTAAAGAAGAGCCGCTAGCGCGATTTCTTCCGGCGAAAAAGATTGATCCACCAGGCGAGTCGAATTTTTCGTAGCTTGAAGCGTCCATAGAGAAGGTGCCACCAGAAGGCCACTGTGGTGATCCCTCCGAGGCAAAGAAGGGCGACGATCGGCCATACAGGAACCTCTTTAATTTCGAGCGGGTATTGGGCGAGCACGATGAAGAGTCCTACGGAGAAACCTCCTGCGAGCATTCCGAGAAATACTTTGCTTCCCAGATCATTGAGACTTTTGCTCAGTTTATCGAGTTCCCGGTTTTGAACATTCATCGTCAATCGACCGGTCTCCAGATCGGTTACGATCTGTTGCAATTGCAGCGGCATATCGTTGAGGGAGCCGAGGAATCCGACCGCTTGCTTGAGGGCGGTTTTCGGATTGTAACGGTCAAAGATCAGTTTTCGCGTATAAGGGGTGACCGTGGCGACGATATCGAGGTCGGGGTTCAATTCTCGGATGACGCCTTCGGTGGTGACAGCGGTCTTCGCCAGGAGGGCAAAGTTCGGCTGCAACCGAATTTGGTGGCGAAGTGCGAGATCGAGCATTTCTGTAACGAGATTTCCCGCGTTCAATTCTTTGATCTGCCCTCCGAGATAACGGGAGAGAAGATCCTGTATTTCATCGCGGAACTCGGTCAGGCTGATTCGTCCCACCGGATTTCCGAGGCGGTATATGATCCTTGCGAGGCTGTCCGCATCTCGTGTGGCGATCGCAAGCGAGAGCTGGACTAACTGTTCCTGCATCCCACGGGGAATGCGTCCCACCAGCCCACAGTCGAGAAGAG
>CAYRLD010000350.1:0-3057 GCA_964424925.1 uncultured Planctomycetales bacterium | reverse complement strand
CACTGAAGTTTCTTGGTGAAAAGATAAATGAGGAATATGAGCCACGTCCGTATAATGTTCTCGAGTTTGATGGTGGACTTTTCTTTGATGATCCCTTAACGACTCCATCGGCCTCTAATGGATACCACATTCTTTTTGAAACCAAACCTGATCAGGAATATACATGTAAGTGTGGGGAGCGAATTCATATTGGTCATCACCTTGATTATTCCGTGCCGGATGATAAAAACCCGGGAGAAACTTCTACGCAAACTATTCATGGGGGAACGAGTGGTGAAATGGGGTCCGAGTCTGAGGTTCACTATAGCGTAACCTTTAAGTCAAAAGATCAGGTTTCTGCCCGAATTCTTAATGTTGGGGGAGGAGGCCCTAGATTGGTTGACTTAACAACAAAAGTGAAAGTAGATGTAGAGCCTGTCCCATGTAATACCAGATGTAAGTGCATTGTTGAGCAAAAGGTGAATGTCTCTTCCAGGGATTAATTTGGAATTGAATTTGTTGACGGGAGGTGATTCATGGATAGATTTCCTGCTACGGTGCGTTTTCTAAAGGGGGTCTTTCTTGTTGCTCCGCCGCTTTTTCTTCTTTCGATATTCCTCTTTCACTCTCGTTCCGGACGCTCGGGAAGCGAAATTCGGGTGGATCGTGTGTCCGACCACCCTGGGAACGAGAGGGGATTCCCATTGCACCGTGGCGGGATGAAGGAGGTTCTCGAGGAGGAAACCCCAGGTCTTGAGTTGGAAGTTTCGAAGGTATCCGGGATTGTCCGGGATGGAGAAGGCAACCCTCTTGAGGGTGTGAACCTATTTCTGTTCATCGAAGGTTCTTCTCGAAAACTGCTAGAAGAGGCCACTTCTTCCCCGGATGGGACGTTTTCTCTTTCTACAGAGTATACTCCTGGCCAGCAGATTCTTGCGCATCTTGACGGCTACAGGAAGGGGGTTGTCATTCCTGCATCCCGGGGAACCGTTCAGATAGTTCTTGCGTCGACCCATTTGACGGGAAGCATCAAAGGGGTTGTGGTTGATGCGCAAGGCATGCCCATCAAACAATTCTCTGTCCATCCGGTCTGCAAGGCGTGGGATGAGGTTGGGGCTTCTTATCTTGAATCGGGGTCGATTCGTCAATACTCGAATCCTGATGGGAATTTTGAGTATCCGATTTCTGTTCTCGACCGGGATGGTGGGGAATTTTACGTGACCATCATCGCCGAGGGTTATAACAGTTGTTCAAGCGATATCTTGAAGGTAACGCAAGACCACTTTCAAAAAGAAATCAGGATTATTTTGGAAAAGGATTTGTCACCGAGCCTGTCCGGTACTGTTTTCGGAGAGAATGGTGTTGTTCTGATGAAGGCCAAGGTTTCTCCGTATAGTGCTGCAGGGGAGCGGGGAAGATCATCACGAGCAGATAAAGGGGGTCGGTTCGAAATAGAACGGACTGGCATCGAAAGTATTTCTGAAATTGTCGTTACCCACCCAGACTATAGTCCAAAGCGGATTCGCCTCCAACCGGGAGCAGCGAACGTTCCATTAATGATTTACATGATCCGGGGAGGGGTGGTTTCAGGAGTGCTTCGAGATGTGATGGGGCGAGCGATTCCCAAAGGCAAGGTAAAACTCTGGTGGGAAAAGGTCTCGGAATCGGCCCTTCTTTCTTGGTCTAAAACCGCTTATACGGATGATACGGGATCCTTTCGTTTTGAATCCGTTCCGGGTGGAAATCTGTTCCTAGGCTCCGTGTCTCCTCAAGAGGAGGGTTCATGGGACGTCGTTGAAAACATTCAGTGTTTCCAGATGTCAGAAGGAGGGGTGGAGGATTGTGACGTGGTCGTTCCCGGGGTGTACCGCCTCCAGGCGAAGCCCTGCCTGAAGGAATCAAGCGGCATTGTCATGACCGTGGGGGTCTATGGTGTTTCTTCCGAAGCGCCGATTGCGGAGGCCCAGATAACACAAGACAGATCAGTTGTTTTCAATGGTTTGGCTTCCGGAAAATATCGACTCCGTATTACGGTCGCGAAGGGGATGACGGTTCAGAGGTCAATTACGATTTCAGATGGGGATGTAGATCTCGGAACTCTCGATCTGTCTGCTGACGACTTTCTTGCCACGAATCGATAATTATTGATCGTAAGGAAGTACCTTCCCACCCGTCCCCACTCCTCGGGGGCGGGTGTTTTTTTATCTTGACTTTGTTTTACAATTTATAAATTACGACTTGACATGGCAGATGGGCGGGGTAACATAGATACAGATAGAAGGGGTTAAAAGGTTACGTAGATGCAAGAGAGAGGGGAAGTCACACACCATTCCGATTCCACAAGCGGGTGTTTTGCACCTGACGGATCCGTGTTTCTGATTTCCTGATTCTCCCTGGCAATGCCTTTGCCCCCGTAGCTCATTAGTAGAGAGAGGGGAAGAAAGAGAATGGGTAAGCCAGCCGAAGTCCGTCCGGCGTTGACCGGGCAGACCACTCCTGTGCCGAGTCCGGGACAGGCAGAACCACTTTGGAAGATCGTTCCGTTCGAAGACCTAGAGGTCGACGAAAACACCGAGTTCCTCCGCCTGGAAGATTACCTTCTTCCGGATGACGAGGACGTAGCGGTCACGCCACCCAAAAGTTGGAAAGAGATGATTCTTACCGAGCTCACGACCTACCACCGGTCGCGCCAGCTTCGGCAGAAAATTGATCAGCGGGTCGTCGAGGTCTCCCGGGGGATCAACGGGGGAACCTCGCCCGCGATCGATATGGATGATGTCAAAATCGCCATGCGCGTCGAGACCAACACCTACCACCGCTCGATGCAGCTTCGAGAGAAGATCGATCGCTGTTCACGCGAGATGGCTGAGAAGGTCGTCAAAGAGAAGGTGGGAAACCTTTCCGTTGCGGCTCCGAAGGTCGACCGGGAAGAGGTGGCAAAGATCGTTCACGAACAGATGAACGAATACCACCACTCGCCCCGCCTTCGCCAACAGATCCGAAGCATCGCGTTGCCGGGCCGGGAAGAGGAGTTGAACAAACTCTTCGACCAGTACCGGGATACCGAGATGCTCGTCG
>CAYRLD010000349.1:0-3061 GCA_964424925.1 uncultured Planctomycetales bacterium | reverse complement strand
GATATTTTTGTCATGGATGCGGTCGACCTTGGAAATGAAGCCTTGGATGCATGGATGGCACGCTTGGATGGAAGCAATCCTGATTTGGAGAAGATCTTTGACAAGATTGCGACCCAACAAAAGAAAACCCTTATCCAGAAGTCTCGAAATGCATGCCGCCATTTTGTAGCTGATGTCCTCGCAGGTTTTGCGAAGAAATCTGGAAATGGGTCTTCCATTGCCAGCAAACTGAGGTCTGCTGTTTCCTCTGGAGGGGAAAAAGGTGCAGGTGCCGCCCTGGCCATTGGAAATCTGGACCCGAGTGATGTGGGAAGTTCTTCTCGAAGCAGCCTGAATGAAGCTCTTCGTAGTTTTAGTGATGAATTGAAAGAAGCCGCTTCGATCGCTTTGATGAAGGTCGGGGACTCTGACAGTGCGGGAAATCTTGCTGAAGTCGCGATCGCGGCTGCAGGAGAAACCAACGCTCAATCCCCCAAAGTGCGCGCTTCAATCGCTGCTTTGCGGGCCCTTGCCGCTTTACAGCCTCGAAATAATGATGTGATCTCAAAAATTGGAACCCTTGTTGGGGATGAACCCGAAGATAAGCTGGCCTCAAAAAAAGCACTGCTTTCTATCGTGAGGACATTTGCTTGCGAAGCATTGGAATCGATAGCGGATTCATCGGTTGCGCCCCTTATCATCCGAGCCCGCCGGGATACGATTGGGGGAGTACGCAAAGCGGCCGCATCGGCGATCAAGGCGATCAATGGACGGGATTCCAATATGGGACGGAAATTAGCGGAAATCTTAAATCATAAAGATACCACGCCTCCCGATCGAATCGGGGCGGCGCTCGCTCTTGGAGATACGGGGCAAGATTCCCGAGCGTACGACCTGGTATATCGCATTGTGGATGAAAATTCTCCCCGAAAAGTACGAGATCCCGACCCTGCGGTCCGATCGGCAGCTTGTCGAGCGGTCGGAATCCTCGGAAATAAGTCTCAATTCACAATTGAGGCTCTTTTAGAAGGAATGACAGATTCGGCTGAGAATGTTCGACAACAAGCGTATAACGCACTGCGTACGATTGTCGGGGAAAGCGTAGCCACGCAACACATGATCAGCATCCGAGAAGGGGAAGGACAAAATCCGAAAGAGAATGAATTCAAAGCGTGGTACAGCGAAGATGACCGTAAAAAATTCATGAAAAGTTGGAAGAAATGGTTCCAGCAGAACAAGAGAAGCTTCCCGAAAAATCCCCCTCGGGAAACCTAAACTATTTTACTGTTTTCTGGAGCGCCTCTGTATAAAGAGAGTCTCCTTCCCGAACTTCCAAGATTTGCCCGCTCTTCTTCAATACAAATGCGCTCCCATCCGGGTGATTTCCTATGCACGCCCCCACCGGATCTTGATTTTTAAGTCGCTCTATGTTCGAAGCGGGCCCCCGATAGTCGGTATCCCCCAAGTTCGGTGACCCTTCCAGGGGACATTCATACAACTCTGGAAGGGATGATTTCGTCTGTAACCAGAATTCTCCCCCGGTCTCCTTCTCTCTAGACAGAACCGTCAGGTGAAGCATCCAAAGCTGCGATAGATTATTTTGACACGCCATTTTTTTCGCACCGAGAAGGGCCTTATCCGCCGCCGGTTTCTCGCCAACGCAACCAATGAAGAGAAGGGGAACCCCCAGAAACCATTTCATCATATCCGTTCCTGCCTTAGGAATGCCTTCGTTTTAACTCTTTCTCCACGTCCGCAAGGGAGACTCCCGTCGAAGCTAACAACACCATCGTATGATAGAGAAGGTCTCCCGCCTCCCCGACGATCTCCGCCTTCTTTTTCCCCCGAGAGGCCATGAGTAATTCGTTTGCCTCTTCTCGAACTTTATCTCGAAGGAGCGCGGAATCCTCTAAAAGACGATTCGTATAGGATCCTTTTTTGGGGGACCTCTTTCTCCCCTCAATCGTCATTTCGAGCCGAGGAAGAAAACTTCCCCGCCCTTCTCCGAAACAGGTTTCGGTCCCTTCATGACAAGCGGGTCCCGTCTGCTCTACCCGAGCGAGAATCGTATCCCGATCACAATCGTATTGGAGACTTTTCAGCTTCTGCGTATGACCCGATGTCTCCCCTTTTTTCCAATACGCCTTTCGACTTCGACTCCAATAGTGCATAAACTTGGTCTTCTTTGTCCGACGAAGGGCCTCCTTGTCCGCATAGGCCAGCATTAAGACCTCGTTTGTCTGGTGGTCCTGTGTAATTACCGGGATTAATTTCATCGTACGATCAATCCTTTTTCTCGGAGTAAATCCTTCACCGCCCCTACAGGCCATTCTCCATAATGAAAAATCGAAGCGGCAAGCGCGGCTTCCGCACGCCCCTTCGTAACCACCTCCCATATATGATCAGGAGAGCCACACCCTCCCGAGGCGATCACCGGCACAGGGACCGCTTCGGCAACGGCTGAGGTTACCTCTATGTCATAACCATCTTTCGTTCCATCCGCATCGATACTCGTCAGAAGAATTTCCCCCGCCCCCAACGCACAAACTTTTTTCGCCCAATCGACGGTATTCAAACCGGTCGGTTTCTGACCTGCATGCGTAAATACCTGGTGTTCGCCATTCACATTTTTGGAATCAATCGCAACCACAACACATTGTGAACCAAAATCTTTCGCGGCTGCTGAAATCAAATCGGGAGTCAGAACCGCCGAGGTATTCAGAGAAATCTTGTCCGCCCCGGCTCGTAAGGTCTGACGGAAGTCGGAAAGGGTACGAATGCCCCCCCCGATCGTTAGGGGAATAAACAATTGTTCCGCCGTTCTCCTTGCCGTCTCCAAAAGGGTTGCCCGACCTTCAATCGTTGCGGTGATATCGAGAAAGACAACCTCATCCGCACCCTCATTTTCATACCGAACAGCCAACTCGGCCGGGTCACCGACATCTTTGAGACCCTGGAATTTCACCCCTTTCACAACCCGGCCCCCCCGGATATCGAGGCAAGGAATGATTCTTTTGGCTAACATCCTACGCTTTCCATTTTACCCGCCCTTTCGTACTCCGGAGTTCTTCTGTAGGACGTG
>CAYRLD010000348.1:0-3061 GCA_964424925.1 uncultured Planctomycetales bacterium | reverse complement strand
GGCGGTGATAAGAGAAGCGTCGATCCCAGGATTCCCGAGGCGAATTTCAATTGCAAGGAGCGCTTTCTCTGTAGGAATTCTTCCGAGGGCACGTGCACATGCCATTTTCACATCAAGGGGGCTGGTTCCATCAAGTAGTTCCAGAAGGGCGGGAAGCGCTTCTTCTCCCGCACACATCCCGAGCGAAATTGCGGCCTCAGATCTCCATCGAGAATCTTCTTCTGTCTTCCGTAAGATCTCTTCAAGGAAATATTGGGCTCTCTGATCTCCGGTCTGTCCCGCCGCGGCGAGAATCGCTTGTCGGAAGACCATTTTTTCTTTCTCTCCTTTGTCTCCCTCGGAAAAGGGATATTCATCGAAAGTCCACCGCCATCGTTCCATAAGGAGGGGGATTCCCTTCTTTCCGATATGCCTGAATTGTCGGAGACAGAGCGGGGTCGGTTTTCGGAAAGTTTCGTAGACCTCTGGAGCAAGCCCCCGAGGTCGATCCAGCATCTTAGTCAGTTCCGGTTCTTCTAGTCGGAGTCGAACGGCTTCTGCAGCAAGAGCTTCCACCCAGTTTTCTCGTGTCCATTGGTCGGGAGCAGAGGCCTCCCTCAAGGCTGGCAGGGACTGACTATCGAAAGAATCGCGGAGTGCCAAAAACCGTTCTGCATCTCCCGGGGTAGTTTTTGAAAGATTTCCGATTTCCTCTTGTGCCTGGAGGGCCCCCGAGAAAATCAGTAGAGCAAATAAGGATTTAATCATTCCACCACTCCTTCGAAGGGGGGGTACGAATCGTATTGGTTCCACAATGAGCTTCTCCGAGGTTTTTATGGTACGCATTGAAGATATCTGTGAAGGTGACTTTGATCGGTTGAGAAGTTGTGCCAAACGCTTGGAGAACCGATTGTGTCGCATCGGCCCATGCATCGGTCGGATTGTGAGGTCCCTCTGGGTCTGGAATCACAAGGTGAATGGTTCCACTCGCATCCGGCAGAACCAGCATGTTGGCAACACCTGGGTTATATGCGGCCGCTTCTTCCGATCCGACATCTTCGAAGAGAACCGGTACATCGATAATTTCCGCGTCTGTTAATCCAAGGGAAGTTTTGTAGAGAGATCGAATCTGATCCATTCTCTGCTGCGCTTCCTGGTTGTAGGTCATCAGGGCGGCATCACCGAGAATCTGGTCGACGGTCGTTTCCCACGATCCGCGGTTTTCAAAGACGGGGAGGTTTCCTCCTCCTGAGGTTTGTACATCTTGAAGGATCTCTTTCGCGAACGAGGGGGATGCGAGGGCAATAATCCACCCTTTTGGGGCGGAGGGAGCTTTTACAAAAGAGGTATGTTCGTCCACATGCCCAACCGCAAGCCATTCGGTAGATACTTCTAAGTAAGGTCCTTGGATTCCAGAGGCATCAAAGAATTCTCGATATGCTTGATCCATATGGCGGTTCTGCCAGTTGCTTCCCCCAATCGTGTAGGAAGATCCACCTCCGACCACAACTCGCCCCCAGGGATGGCCGGTGTAAGGGGGAACCACTTCCAGATTTCCTCCGTAGTTTATGGAGTAACTATTTGAGCCAAATTCGAAATGAAAATCTTGATCGACGCCAAAAAGATACTCTTCCCCCCAATTATCGATGGGGCGATTTCGGGCGCATTGAAGGACACTGTCGACTCTTCGTCTCGGACCCGTATCGGAGGGGAGGAGGACGAATCCTCTTTCAGACGAATCCTGGATCCACCTGTCATTTTGATAAGAACTTCCGGGCACCGCGTAGTATAGGAATCCTCCTTCTACCGCGATCGTTTGTAGATCATCTCGGAAATCGGAATTGGACGAACCGATATCGACGACATGCACGGTCTCCACGTTCATTAGATTGTGGACCAGAATAAGGGGGGCGAGTCGAAGCCGTACGGTGTCCGCTCCCAAGATCGTTCCCCCATTTTCTCTCACTTCGAGTGTGAAGCCGATGTCTCCGTTCCAACTTGAGTTGGGTCGGCTTATTGCTTCGATTCCAAGTTCGATTTCTCCGTCTATGATGTCGGTCACGGGGAGGGCAAAGGAGGATCCTGTGGAATAGACCATGTTCCAGGACGCTCCCGTTTTCTGGAATATCCGAACTTTTCCTTGAGCCGAAGCGGGCGAGACCTCAATGGTTACGGTTGCATCGGTTGGGGCCGATTCATATTGCCGAAGGAGAATTCGGGCGAGATCCTTCTCATCTTCACTTCCGATGACGGTCGATCCCCCGTTGTCGGCGGCTCCATCATTATTATCATCATCGATATTGAGATAAAAGACCGCCCCTCCGTTTGTAGACCAGACCGCTTCCCACGTATCGTCCTCGGCACTATTTTCGATGATTCCATCTCGATCTGTATCTACGTCAAGATCGACATCCGCTTGTGGAGGGACCACAGGAGGTGCTGGATTAGGGCTTGGCGCAGCAGATCCGGAACCTCCACTAGATCCTCCTCCTCCAAGTCCACACCCCAGGGTGGCCAGAAAAAAAGATCCGATGATGATAAGGTGAAATTGTCTCAATCCTGCCTCCGGAAGCCCATATGGGCCGTAATCGTAATCTACCCCCCGGGTCGATCTCCAGTCAAAAATGGATAATTTCTAGGAAATCCGGCGTTTAAGCCATGTCTGTGCGTATTACTAGATATACGTCCGAAGCGGGAAATAATTGTCAAAGGTGTACAGAAAATGTATCCGATTTTCTCGATCCCCTTATAATCGGAACAAAATTATGTAAAGGCAGGTAAGGATGCGCGCGCTCGTTCGCCCCCCCACGGAATCTTATGCGGACTGTATCCGTCTAGATCCAGGACAGGGGGTTGATGTGGGGAAGGCTCTTCAACAGCACGAGGAGTATTGTCGAACTCTCCGGGAATGTGGGGTAGAGGTGATCACTCTTCCTCCAGAGCCGGATCTTCCCGACGCCTGTTTTGTTGAAGATACTGCGTTATTGATCGGGAAGGTTGCTGTTATCTGCCGCCCAGGGGCTGCGCCTCGTCGTAGAGAGACCTCTGCCGTCATGGAGTATTTCGCACGAACACACCACCT